>JAEORI010000176.1 GCA_016840965.1 Candidatus Thorarchaeota archaeon
GCAGTTGTTGCACGAAGAGTTGCGGGTCTGGTCTATCTGATAATTGCAGGAGGAATATCATTCACGACGTTAATCTATATGTCAATGGAAGATATTTTTGGTCAGGGAGATCCATTACTGGTCAATCTGGGATTTGTAGCGCTCAGTCTAATCTTTTCTTGGGTTGTTGCCTTTAGATTAATTCTGCCGCTCACACAATCGTACCCCAAAGTTGAAACAGCTCCTGATGGAGGCTGGACAGTCTTTATTGTGTGGGGAATTCTGGCGATTGCCATTGTAGTTCTGTCTTTCGTGACATTCTCGACGGGCAACGGGCAATATTTCGCACCCGCTCTTCAATTAATAATGGGAATCGGTTTCTTGTCAAACTATCTCGGAAGCAGAAAACAACAAAGCGGTTATGAGTTCTATACTCGTGAGCACCTCTATTTTGCAATTGTTGTTTTTCTTAGTATCATCCCGATGATGTTGTTTTTGGATAGAGCGCATGTCTTCCTGATAGTCGCCGACATGGGAGGAATCTACATCGTTGGAATATACATGCTAATCACAGCTGAACGATTACTTTTGGAAAGCAAAGGACAGGGATAGACGTGAGTCTCGATGGGGACCTCCTATCAGCATTGGTAGGACTCATGGAAGAAGACCGTGAAACCATGGTCCCCGCTCGTCTCTCCGTTCTAGTCTACCTCTATTTTACGCAGCATGCAACGTTTCCAGTGCTTCAGAAGAAACTTGGACTTACTTCTGGAAATTTGTCTAGCCATCTGAGAAAACTGGAAGAATTAGGTCTGATTCGAATCTCAAAGAGATTTGTTGATCTAAAACCAACAACTTTCGCTGTCTTGACTAAGGAAGGAGCAGAACGAGTTAGGATACAGATGGTTCGTATGCGTGAGCTTGTATCGATGGTCGTGGATAACGAATCTAAATCAGAGGAGTAGTTTCTGTAACTTCAACAGGTCTGGTACTTCGCCCTTTGTCTTGAGTTTACCAGCGGAATATGCTGCCATGGGACTCTCGGTCTTCTCTATGATTGCAAAGAACACGGTGGAGTCCATCGTCACCTGCAGCTCTGCATCAGTTTCGCCTTCAGCCACCTCAATGAGTTTTGCGTCACCAATCTTCATGAACATCTTGGTATTGATGTCTGGAAAAATGAATTGAAGCGCTTTGTTATAATCTTTGAATCTACGTTGAATCTTCGGGTCTTCGAAGCGTTCTCCAAGAGCCTGAAGCATCTCCAATATCTTAGCTTTAGACATGTAGACACCAAAACAGACGAACACAAAGCCCGAGTTATATCTTGCTACAACATACCACTTCATTATTAAATAGCAGCTATGTTTGACAGGATTAGTAATGGAGAAGCGATATACATGACTGTTGACATTACAGAACCTGAACAAAAGAATGAAAGTAATCGGAAGACAGCATATTATGTTTGGGCTGGTGGTCTTTTATTCACAGTATTGTTTACACTTCTCATATGGATTGTTGGACCATTTCTTGATTCTGTACTTGGTGGTCTCAATATTGATACTGGCCCGGATGATTATTTTTGGAAATTAAATGATCGCGAGTCCCTAACGATGATTATAGTATGGAGTTTTTATATTGCTCATCAGTTCTCGTTATGGGGAGCAATATTCTGGGCTCAGAAGAATCTGACACAACTTCGTGCAAAACCAACAACTGGCCTTACAAAGTATAACTGGGCAGCTATAATCATCAACTTGGCTTTCATACTACTGCATCTTCTCCAGACGCACATCTGGTTTGATGGCCTTGCACAGGACGTTCCTATTTGGACAAGCCAAGGTTCAGTCATTGTGATGTTGGCTATCATTCTTATAATTGAGAATCCAAGACGAGGACTTTTCCTGGGTAAAAAGATGGGAAAGCCTATGACTGCTCGTGTGTCAGGGTTCTTCAGAAGGACACATCCCTATATCATCGCGTGGGCAATAGTCTATACATTTTGGTTCCATCCAATGGCCTATGATCCTCAATTGCTTAGTGGATTCTTCTACATGTTTCTGTTGTTCACTCAAATTTCTCTGGCTTACACAGTGGTGCACATCAATAAAGGATGGATCGTTCTATTAGAGAGCTTTGTGGGTATTCACGCATTCGTGGTTGCTACTACTACATTATCACAGGCAGTCACTGGAATTTGGGTGATGTCTTCCACAGGCTTTGCATTCATGTTTGCATTCCCATACATTTTCATCTTCAATGTGAGAAGAGAGGTAAAATTGGGTGTTGTTGCAGGATATCTTACAGCTTTGGTTTGGATATACCTCCCAAGCCAGTTTGGAGGCTATGGAAGGGATATCAGTAGGTTGTTCATGCTCGAACCTCTATGGATTCCAATCATCCTCTACCTACTTGCTATAGTCTTCTCAGCTGTTGTGTTTGCATTCCAAAAGATGAGGCGCTCAGCATCTTAGTAGAAACATGACAATGGTGGTCATCCCCCGCATCGGTCCCCATTTTGGGTGTGTCTTTCACATCGAAATTATGTATTTTGGAACACGTGTTCTAACCATTTAAATTAACGCTGTGAAGCCCCTGTCAGAAAGATTATATCGCCCGTCCCAATGAAACCGATGTCACTACGGTACCTTGGAGAATATTCCCATGGTCAGCGAGTCAGCTAAAGAATCAGAACACAAGATGAAGCCTACCGATGTCCTTGTTATTGGAGGAGGTATGGCTGGAATCAATGCTTCACTTGGACTTGCAAATGGTGGCCATCACGCACACATGATTGAGCGGTCTGTGAACATAGGCGGAAACTATGTAGCTATCTACAAGATATTTCCAGCGTTAGAATGTTCAGCTTGTGTGATGACGCCACTCACATCATTCGTTGGCAAACATCCAAACATCACCATCCACCCGCTCTCCACCGTAGAGAAGGTGACAGGAAAAGAAGGGGACTTCACCGTTACGATTCGGAAAAAGGCTCGCTATGTCAATGAAGACAAATGTACAGGTTGTCAGTTATGTATTCGTTCCTGCCCTGTGGAGGTGCCTAATGAGTATGACAAAGGACTCTCTCTTCGAAAAGCAATCTACATGAATTTCCCACAACAAATCCCACTGATTGCTACAATAGATAGAAATTCCTGTATCGGTTGTGGAACATGTGCATCCGTGTGTCCTCAGGACTGCATTATGTATGATGATGAGGACAAACTGTATGATCTCAATGTAGGCTCAATAATTGTTGCTACTGGTTTTGAAGAGTACAGGCCTTTAGACTATGGCGAATATGGTTATGGAATATTTCCAAATGTTGTTACCACAATGGAATATGACAGGCAGAGTCATCCAACAGGCCCAACAGATTCACACATGGTCCGACCTTCTGATGGGAAGGAACCTGAGAAAATATTGTTTGTAAACTGTGTCGGAAGTAGAGATGTACGAGAGAACATTAGTGGATATGCTAAACACTGCAATCGAGTCTGTTGCTCATTTGGTTTAAAACTTGCACAAGTAACCAGGATGCACTACCCAGAGGATCACTGTGAGATTATCTATACATACATGGATATGCGAACAGCAGGAAAGGCTCTAGAGGAGTTCCTATGGGACTCGCAAAAGAATCGTGGTATCAACTTCATTCGAGGCCGGGTTTCAGAAATACAAGAAGACCCAGACACCCACGACCTATTTGTAAAGATGGAGAATACAGATTCGGGAGAGATAATCGAGATCGACAAGATTTCGATGGTTGTTCTAAATGCGAGTTTCCGTCCAAGTGAAGGTACTGCAGATCTAGCAAAAATCCTCAAGATTGATATTGATGAGGCAGGATGGATAAAAGAAAAGCATCCCAGTGCCTCAGCACTTGAAACAAATCGAGCAGGAATATTCGTTGCTGGTTGCGCTCATGGTCCTAGAGATGGGACTGATTCTGTGAACGAAGGCAAAGGAGCGGCGATGGCGGCTCATTCTATCTTGCCTGTTCCAATACCAAAACCAGTACCTGAGATTCCTCCAGCCGAGATCGGAGATGAACCCCGTGTCGGAGTTTTCATTTGTCATTGTGGTGGAATTATTGGCAACGAAATAAGTTCACCAGGGCTTGCTGAATGGGCGAAGGACCTTCCAAATGTTGCTTATGCAACTGACTATATCTTCATGTGTAGCGATCCCGGTCAGCAACTTGTAACGGATGCAATCAAGGAGCACAAGCTCAACCGTGTTGTTGTCGGTTCGTGCTCACCTTTGCAACACGAGTCAACTTTCAGAAGCGCTCTAGAGGCCGCGGGACTCTCAGGCTATTATTTGGTAGGTCCAGTTGGTCTAAGAGAACACCTTGCATTGGTCCATGTGAATGAAGATGCAGAGGTAAGACAGGAAAAGGCTCAAGATATGATTCGAAGCGCTGTCGCAAAAGCAGTTAACAATGAAGTTGTTCCACTCAAGAAGGTCGAAGTCACATCAGTTTCTATGGTTGTAGGTGGTGGGGTATCTGGAATGACTGCCGCTCTTGATATCGCACGAAAGGGCTTTGATGTGATTCTTGTTGAAAAGCAAGACAAGCTTGGTGGGAGGTTGAATGAGCTGTATCATGTATTTCCAGCTATGGAGTCAGCTCAAGATATCGTCAATGACCTTGTTTCTAAGATTAAAAAGAGCAAACGTGTACAAGTCCTTCTAAACTCGAAAGTGGTCAGTCGCGACGGTTCATATGGTAACTATGACATATCTGTACAGAACACTGAAACTGGCGAGGTGACAGTCCATCGCATAGGTTCGATGGTTATTACAGTTGGAACAGATGTCTATGAACCAAAGCAAGGCGAATATGGCTGGGGTGAGGTTCCGTGTGTGATATCAACTCTTGACCTCGAACGAAAATTGAAAAATGGAGAAATCAAGAAACCACCAAAAAATCCAGTTTTTATTCATTGTGTTGGTTCAAGGCAGAATCCTGGTGAAGGTAGCAGGTACTGCTCAAGAGTGTGCTGTTCAGCTACAATAGCTATGCAGCATGAGCTCAAAGAGAGGTTCCCGGAAATCAAGATATTTTCTGCATACAAAGAACACATTCGTCCTTTTGCAAAGGGCATGGAAGAGATGTGGCGTGAAAATAGGCAGAATGGAGTTGCCTATCTAAAATGGAATCGTGAAGAGCCGGTAACTGTTGAAAAGGATCCTGATAGTGATGCCTCCATTGTTACAGTTTATGATACACTTTCGCAAGAAACTTTCAAGATCAAGTCAGACATGGTTGTTCTAGCTCTAGGACTTGAGGCTCCTCATGACGTTAATGAGTTTGTAAAAGCCATGGGAATCAACAGAGGGCAGGATGGATTTCTAGCAGAGATGCATATGAAGTATAAACCAGTTGAAACCACAGTCCCAGGTGTATTCCTTGGCGTTACCTACGCAAAGAATATCGGAGACTCAGTAAATCAAGCTCGTGGAGCAGCAAGCGAAGCTTGTATACCACTGAACCTAGGTACTGTGGAGATTGAACTTCTTACAGCAGAGGTCGACCAAGACCTATGCGTGGGATGTGACCTCTGTCACTACTCAGACATCTGCCCGTATGATGCAATTTCAATGATGGAAGTCGAACCTGGTGTCAAGAAGAGCATCACTGATGAGATGCGTTGCGAGGGGTGCGGCGCGTGCTGCGCCATCTGTCCAACTGGAGCACGCGATCTTCGCTGGTGGCGTGAAAAAAGCATTCTAGAAGAAACAAAGGAAATGCTGAGGGAGTAAAACCTTGGCTTCACTTGATGGATTACTGGCGGGATGGATCGTTCTGAATGACTTGCTGGGAGCTTTAAGAGAAAAAGACGTCTTTATCCCGGATTTGACATACGCAGACCTTAGAAACTCAAAAATGAGTTTAGAGTATCTTCGATCATTCGCGAGTGAAATAAAATCTGGAACCCAGTGTGAGGATGATAATCGACTTCAGACAGAGATGGAGATACAAATTCAAAGACTTCGAGATACTCTCATGGTCTGGGCTGAAGAGAAGGAAGGGCGAGAATACAGAAATTCATGGGAAGTACGATTCGAGAAGGCAATCAAAGGAGAGAGCAAGGAATACGAGCCCGAACCGCACGTGCAAATATCAGATATTCCTAGAGATAAGCAGGTGGGATTTTTCCGCATCAAACTCCCAGACGATATTCCAGTTGAGATAGTTTCCGAGATTGCTGAAGACTGTATGGTGAACATATCCCTCGATGGGGATCGACATCTTCAGGTCAGTGGGAAGCGAGAATGTGTTCGGGATGCAATGAAGAAACTAGGACAGCTCTTCTATGGTGATAGTAAGATACAGCGATGATCTCTTAGAAACCAAGGATGTCATTGATGGAATCTAGGGAAACTCTGTTTAGTTCGAGTCCTAATGGCGCGGGGTCAATCCCCATTGCTACACCTAATACCTGAGTGACGAACAGAGCAGGTAACTCCAGGGAGTTTCCTTCGTCATCCTTGAGGCCTAGTTGTTGAATATCGAATTGGGTGTGGCAGGCAGGACAGTTTGTAACCACACAGTTTGCTCCTGCACCATTTGCTGAAATCATCTTCTCCTGAAGTATCTTCAATGCTACATCTTCACTAGCAATAAGAAGAGGAGAACCACAACAACGAAGTTTCAAGTCCCAATTAACACTCTTGGCACCTGTCAGCTCAATTAATTGATCGACTTTTCGAGGAAGTTCAGGGTCATCAAATCCCGCAACATTAGATGGGCGAATGAGGTGACAGCCTGGATGGAAAGCGACCTTTAGACCATCCAAACGCTTGATAATCTTCTTTTCAATCTCATCTTTCATATCATAGAGAACTTCAACAAAATGACGAATCTTTACTCTCCCGGTATATTCGAGCCCCAGCGGCTTGAGTGCTGCATTGACCTTTTTTCTGTAGGACTCATCATCATGAAGCACATGGTCAGTATCTTTAAGGGACCCAAAACAACCATTACACGGAGTGACGATGTCATGGCCTCTTTGTCCTGCAAGAGCTATATTTCGTCCGGACATTGAGAGCCAGCTGTTCTCATCAATTGACTTGAGCACTACAGTCCCACAACATGATGCTCCATCAAAATCTAGCAGCTCAATACCAAGTTCTTTTGCAACTGCACGCATAGATGACTCGTAGTTGTTGAACCTGCTTGGGATGGCGCATCCAAGGAAAACCTCGTAGGTCTGTGTCATCTTATTCCTCCTCCTCCAACTGCATGAGCTTCATTTTGTCCAAAAGCTTCTTTGTATCCGCGGTATTTAGCTCAGGAACAGGATTGAGCTCGAGGTCATCGCGTTCCCAGTCAGTGGGCTCGTAGAGCCGTCCAGTTTCATAAAGTGACTGACGTGCCCCAATATAACCCGTAGGTCTAATTCCCTTCCTAAAAGCCATGTTCTTCAATCCGAATAGAATATCTGTGATATCAATACCCTGTGGACAACGCTCTTGGCAGGTATAGCACGTTGAACATAGCCAGACCATATCAGTTTCAAGAACTTCCTTCAGTCCAAAGAGAAGCATTCTCATGACCTCATGAATCTGGATGTTCACTTTATCGGAAACTGGACAACCAGCGCTACATTTGGCGCACTGGAAACAAGCAGTAAGGTCTTGACCTCCAATCAATTTGGAAACCTTGTTTGTAAATTCAGCATCTAGTGCTTTGAACTTCTTCCCATCAAATGACTTGAACTGGCCCCAAGACTCTGTCACTTTTATCGCCTCCTTGTTCGTAGGGGACTTGGTCCGAGCTTATCTGCAAGAGCCGCAAACCGTTTTACGGTGTCTGCCCAGATTGAACCTTCACTCGCGCTGATGTGTGTGAACTGGAGGCGATCTGTTTCAAGGCCAGCTTTCTCAATGATTTTCTTAGCAATGGCAAACCTTCGTTCGAATGAGATATTGCCGTCAACATAGTGACAGTCTCCAATATGACATCCAGAAATCCAGACCATATCAGCGCCGAGCCTAAATGCTTCCAAGATATGTTGTACGCTCACTCGTCCTGTACACATGACTCGGATGTCTCTTACATTAGGTGGTTGCTGAAAACGAGACACACCAGCACTATCGGCTCCAGCATATGAACACCAGTTACAGAGGATTGTTAAAATCCTCGAGTCACTCGCAGGCATGGTTTCTAGGGCAGTACGAATCTGAGTTATAATCTGGTCGTCAGTAAAGTGTTTCATGGTTATGGCACCTGCAGGACACCCAGCACCACACTTACCGCAGCCTTGGCATAGTACTGGATTTGTAACTGCATAGTCATGCCCACCATCGCCGGGAACGACCTCTATCGCATTATATGCACAGTTAATCTCGCATGTTCCGCAACCTACGCAAATCTCAGGATCGACCACGGATACAATAGCTTCAGCCTTTCGTATACCTTTTATGAGAGGTATTAGTGCTCGCGAGGCTGCCCCCTGACCTTGAGCAATAGATTCACTAATACTCTTGGGAGCAGTAGCTGCACCAGCAACAAAGACACCATCAGTCTGGAAGTCAACAGGTCGCAGCTTAGGGTGAGCCTCCATAAAGAAACCAGATAGGTTGAGTGGGACTTTGAAGAGCTCTGAAATCTCTTTGTTCGGTCGGGGAATCATGGCTGTTGCAAGTACTACATGGTCAACATCAATGCTCAATTCTGCCCCTAATACTTGGTCCATGACCTTGATATTGAGAGTTTTTTCACCCCCTTTCTTGACCTCAGGGGGCGAGCCCTTGTCAAATCTGACAAACACAACACCCTTCTTACGAGCCTCGCGATATTTGTCCTCTGCATCGTAGAAGACTCGGAGGTCACGATAGAAGTGGAAGATTCTTGAGTTTGGATACTTCTCAAGGAGTTCAAGTGAGTGCTCTAAAGCAACCATGCAGCAGATACCGGAACACCAAGTCCGAGACCCTTCAAGTGATGCGTCCTCACGAGACCCTGCACAATGAATAACAGCGAAGGTTTCTCCGTTTTCAATATCTTCGCCATTAGCAACTCTGTTGTTGAACTCCACCTCGGTCATGACTTCCGGTAGTTTGTTCAGACCATAGAGACCTTTCTCTTCAAGGGCAACTGCACCAGTAGCGACGATCACAATGCCAACTGTTAGAGTTTCTTTCTTCTTTCCAGTCTTTATGACTACCTCAAATTCACCAATCGAGCCCTTTGCTTCTATGACCTCAGAGTTCAACATCAACTGGATATTCTTCTTCTCACTTATCTGGCGTTCATAATCAGCTATTACTTCTGAAGCAGGTCTGTTATCAAAATCAATTGTAGCAAGTTCGTTGAGGAATCCACCTACCTTTTCTTCTTTCTCCACAAGGTAGACCTTGAACCCTTTTTGAGCAATCACATCAGCTGCAGCCATTCCTGCAACACCAGCTCCTATTACAAGGACAGAGGGTTCTATCTGGGTTACAGCTTCTTCTTGCGCCTCCAAGAGCTTTGCTCGCGCAACAGACATTCGTACCAAATCCATGGCTTTTGCAGTTGCCTCATCTTTGTCTGATTGATGGACCCAAGAGCAATGTTCTCGAATATTGGCGAGTTCGAATAGGTACTTGTTAAGTCCAGCTTCTTCGATTGTCGCTCTAAATAGTGGTTCATGTGTCCGAGGTGTGCATGACGCTACAACTAAACGGTTTAGATTGTGTTCCTTGATGGCATCCTTTATGACAACCTGAGCATCTGAAGAACATGAGTAGAGGAGGTTCTGAGCATAAACAACATTTGGAAGACTGTTAGCATATTGGGTTACCTCTGCTACATCTACAGTTCCAGCAATGTTGATACCGCATGAACATATGATTACACCAATTCGAGGCTCAGCAGCGATAAGTTCTAGGTCTTCTTCTGTGAGTGCTTCAGTTTCTTCTCCTTGCGGAATTGTAATATCTAATGCTGCTAGAGCTGCAGCGGCGCTACCTTGAGCAACAGAATCAGGGATATCCTTGGGCATATGAACAGCCCCGCACATATGAACTCCAGGCACTCCTGTTTCAGAGATCATCAATGATTTCGAATCAGGCTGTATGAAACCAGACGCATCTGTCTTGATGTTTAGTTGTTCATACAACTCAGGACTCGAAGAAGGAACCATCGCAGGACATAGGACGACCAAGTCATAGTTGTCTACCAGTACATTATGACCCTTCGCATCGCTATGACGTACAATGAGGTCCTTGGTGGCATATTCCTCTTGAATTTCACTCGGTATTCCTTTCACAAAATGAATATCATACTCAGTTTCAGCTCTGACAAGAAATTCTTCGAAGCCTTTACCGAAGGCACGCATGTCATTATATAGGATATCAATGTGGACCTCTGGGGTATGCTCCTTTGTGATGATAGCCTCCTTCGTTGCATATGTGCAACATATCTTCGAACAATACGAACAATGATTGACATCCCTTGAACCAACACATTGAATGAAAGCTATCCTATGAGGTTCACGACCATCTGAGGGACGCATTACAACACCACCTGTGGGACCACTGGC
>JAEORI010000026.1 GCA_016840965.1 Candidatus Thorarchaeota archaeon
GAGCCAAGTTAAAAAATGTCTGGTCTAGTCAAATTGCAGCAGAATCCCATAACCGACGGATTTCCTACGAAATTTTGGAGACAATATCGAATAATGCAGTCTCTCATTTTTCGAAATAATACTCAGATGGTTTTTACTAGATTGTTTTTAATGTAGTATGTGAGTAATACATTCTATACGTCGGGACGCACTCGTATAATGAGAAAATTACAAACCGTTATATACGAGGCTTGATAAATAAAAGGAAGTGTGCTCATTTGAGCAAGCCGCCGGATTTCAAGTGGGGTGCATAGTTGAAGCTAGTTGACCTGGCCAAGGAGTCAGTCAGGATTCTGAAAGAGTGTGGGGAAACAGGAATTAGGAGTGACATCCTAGCCGAGAAACTGTATACTCCAAAACGACGAGTGTATGATGTTATCGCAGTTTTGAAAGCTTTGAATCAAGTTACTACTACTCGTAAGTTTGATGGAACTATTGTCAAATGGATTGACAAAACAAAAGACTATATTCCCCGTGACATTCATTCAACATTGAAGGGACAGCTTGAACAAGAGAGTAATCAACGGAAAGAACTCCAAGTGCAAGTTGCGGAGCTAAAAGAACAGGTTCGTATATCTAAAATTAAACTTCGTAGAGAAACTGCAGCAATTGAAACATCAGACAAAACTGAATTCAACACTACTCAACTTCGTGTTCGTGCACTCTCAAGTAATGGAATAAAGAGTGTAAAGCACTCTGGCGTCGAAGTGAGAATTGAAACCCATGAAGCTGGAATGGTTGTCGATCCTTCAGAAATTGAAGTCGATGAGAAGAAAGCACTAATTACTAAACTTCAACGTCTTTGATAATATATTATTCCTGTAATCTTATGGTGACCAGACTTCCTCGACGCACTTTAGTTAGTGCATCAAGTTCGCTTTCTTCAGATACAATTCTGCCAATCACATTCACTTGGCTGAACGTTCTCTTGTTACTCAAATAGATGTCTAAGGAATCTCCGAGAGGTTGGTAGGCTATGTCTGCTTTCTTGACATCATTAGTTGGTTTTGCATTTCCCTTGGAGATGCCTAGAGTGATCTTCATCTCTCCTTGTAGGAGCGCTGTTCTGCCTTCAAAAGGAAGTCTTGATTTTATTTCTTCAACAATCAAGGGTGCATATATCCTATTTATGATGCCTTTTAGGATGAGGTCTCCTTCAAAAACGAATTCTAACTGAATATCTGTGTCACTCAGTTCGCTCATATTATTTCATTTACAAATGGTCCTAAAATTTCCTACGCTATGCCTAGCAGAAAAGGCTTAATTGGACAAGGAACAAGCAGGACTTGGAGTGGATTGGGCTGGCCTCCACCAAACTCGACATCGCATTTGTAGTTGACACAACTGGATCAATGAAGGACGATATTGCAGCTGTCAAGGACAGTCTTTTTGAGATTGTAAACCATATCACTAGTCGAACTGAGGGGTTGGAAATACGATTTGGCATTGTATCCTATCGCGATCATCCTCCTCAGGACCGAACATATGTAACACGTGTGTTTGATTTCAGTGAAAAAATAAAGCATGTGCATAAATTAATCTCCGAACTAAGACCTTCTGAAGGTGGCGATACACCTGAGGCTGTTGCTGATGGGATCTTTGATGCTCGCACAAAACTCTCTTGGGCACGCGAAGCATACAAAGTACTACTTCTAGTAGGCGATGCTCCTCCCCATGGGAAACGTTACAATAGCATAGGCGATGATTATTTTCCTGATGGATGTCCCATGGGCTTCGATCCGATAGATGAAATCAAGAAGATGCGTTCAGACTTTGGTAGTACGGTCTTCATCTTTGTTTGTGGATGCAATCCACTTGTTGAAGATTCATTTCGGAAAATAGCTTCATCTGTAGAAGATGGAAAATACTATTCTCTTCTTGAAGCCCATGAACTACCTGAGGCAATTCTAAAAATCCTTGAGGGTGTTAGTGATTTAATCGAGGCTGATCGAAAAGTTCTCTCCTACTATGAAGCAAATGATGGGACATTTGATATGGGTGAAGCTGCCTCTACATTGAATCTTGAGTTACGAGAGTTAAAGACATCCCTCTCACGTCTCCTTGAGCTGGGTCGAATAGGTCGTTGGCCCAAGGGACGACCATTATCACCTACACAGATGGGATTGACTGTTATTTTGGGGGAAGTTCCGAACAATATTGTTGCCGGAAAAGCATTCAACTTCAGTCTAAGGGTCAAGAATCCAAGCTCCACAGTTGTTGGGATTCGAGTTATTGCATCTTTGGTAACTTCTGATGGCGTTTCTGAGGTAACAAACGAGCATCATGATATAAGTCCAAAATCCGATAGAAAGTTGGAACTCAAACTTGTTCCAATGACCGAAACTAAGGGCAAAGCCAGTCTAAGAGTGGAAGTTTTCTATGGGTCTCGTTCGGTAGCGACTGAAATCTATAACACTCGTATCTATTGAGGGAGATGCTTCAGTGATTTTACGAGCAAGACAAGGGCGAAATCAACAAGGCATCTGTTTTGTTTCGCCTGATATAATTGGTCCACACATTGAAGCAAGTAAACTCACTTCTGAATCTTCTTCACTCTATGCGGATGTCAAGATTTCAGAAAAAGTTCCTGAAGGAACCATCGTCTTAGATACACGTATTTTTGAAATGCTAAACTGTGAAGATGGTGAAGAGATAGATCTTAATGTCCTAAATATCAAGCTCCCTTATTGTTCTGAAATTCATCTAGATGTGATATCCAATAGAGAACTTGAAGACCATACTATTGCTCAGGCAATTTCAAGACGCATTGAGGATTTCAAGGAACATTTTGAGGGACTGGTTCTTTCACAAGGGCAGCAATTCTCTATCACAGAACTAGGCGTGACCTTTGTAGTCCAACATTTGGATCCAACCGAATCAACAACAAATGCTGCACGAATTAAATGGAAAAATCTTCTCAAAATTCATCTTGGAGCAACGGAATTTCAACCAAGCAATCTGTGCATTATTTCAGAAGTTGCAGCCGCAACGCAAATTGCAGACATTAGACTGTATGTTGATGATGGGGATGAGAAATACATCACTAGACATCAGGCAATTCTAAAAATCCTTGATGGGATTCAACTAACTTTACCTAGAAATGGCAATGATGTACAATTTGTTGGAATTGCTTTTTCTGATGAAGTAGTTCCCTTCACAACTTTCAATTCACAAACTGGTGAAGAAAGTGAAATCTCAACTCTATTCTCATCTGCAATCCTTCGTGCATTTGGAAAGTGGATTGATACCTTACTCGCTAACTTCTCAAATAGACCTTCAAATCCTGGTGAAGCTCTGAAGTATGGACTAGATAAAGCTCAAGCAATGAGTGAGATAAACGGTCTACCAACCATCATTATCCTTTTTTCATCAGGCGTGTATTCAGCAGGTCAAAATCCAGTGAAAGTGACACGAATTAATCTTGGAGATAAAGACATCAAATTCCTTACTATCTCAGTTGGAAAAGATTCGGCAACAGACATTATGGAGGCAATAGCTAAAGAAGGAAAAGGGACTACAATTCATATGGATGATAACGAGAAGATGAAGTTGATTGTTGATAGCATCAATAGAATGTTGGTAAATTAGAGGTGAACACTTTGAGTTCTGATATAGCTACACATCTTCAAGCACTTTATCATAGTGGTCAAATCTCTGGATACATACATTCACGGTTGCCTGAAGGGTCTCTAAAGACTGGATGGATTGAACAAGGTCTTGTATCTAAAGCTGTGAAAGGAAACTTACGAGATAAGAACAACCAGGAGTTCCTTGTAATACCTTCTGATAGATTCACTAGACTAACAAGAGATCGAAATGAACTGATTGACTTTGCATTATTCATAATTGGTCCAAAGGGTCTCAGTGCAAGAAAGTTTGTCGCGATGGTCTTTGGAAAACAAGACAACCAATATCTAATCGCCTTCCAAACTCATAGAACGACTCTAAATGAAATTATTAAATTCATTCTTCAAAATATACTCAAAGAGAAAGTAGCTAAATCCTTTGACGAACCCAATTTAGATTATATTGAGCAACTTAGATTGGATGCCTCTGAAGGGTTAGTTCATGAAATGACTGTTGTCACTCTCCCTAAAAAGGAAGAGAAAATATCAGATTGGATGAAAGAAGTCCTGCTGAGTCCATCTTCCGAAAATATCGATATCCACCATGGTACACCTAATATTATTCCTAAATTTGCTATGCTGATTACTCGATGGCTCACGGGTTTAGAACTATTCAAGGGTAAATCAAATGGAATCGCCAGTCTAATTTTCATGGGTCACAAATCTATGGACACATGTTTCTGGGATCAAACTCAAAGAATTGCTGCTTTTACAATTTTTAATAATAAGCAGCTTTATTGGTTGTCTCGAAAATACCTCGAGTCTCTTTGGGTTGTTCCTGGAGAAAGTATTGATACACAATCTCCATCTAGAGAAGTCATAATTGAAACACGTTCTGTTTCTGTGAGTCCGGTAAAACAGCTGCCTCCAGAAGAGCACGAAAAATCCGTTCCGGTTTCTACAACTCAAACCCAGAAGATTCTATCAAGTCTATCCGAACGCTTGGATTTGCTTGAATCACGACTCAAATCATCCTTACCAACAGATGAAGCAGTTGAAACCGATCGGGGTACAATGGATGTCTTACAGTCTAAACTGTCTGAAAATATCGATAGAATTGAATCACTCTCAAAGAGGCTTATTGAGCTTGAGAAGAGGTTGAAGAAAATATGAACTTGAGTTGGGTGTGTTATACCTGTGAATACTAACCAGAATCTATCAGAGGAGCTTCGTTCACTAATTAGTAAAATTGAGAGTCTCGAAAAGATATATCTTCAGGCATCTGAGCTTCAGAGCGATTTGAATGAGCGTTCAGTTGGTCATTGGTCACCCTTAGAAATCCTAAAGCGAATAAATGCAATTCAGTCTCTTATCGATCAAATAGAGATAGAGATTGACAAACTAGAGATGCGAGTATCTGCAATTGAGCACATGGGATTTAGGCTCAAGACTGAACATCTGTAGTGCCATGTGTTAAATTGTCAATGAGATCAAGAAGATATCCCGAAAAGAGTTGCTGTGAAAATGACTCCATTGGAACAACTCGAGACTTCAATCCTTTCAGCATTCTAAGACTACTTTTCCGATTTCCATTTTCCCCTAGGGATAGAATATCAAGCCAATACCTCTCATGGTTTGCTATTGCCCTGAGAAATGAGAGATGTTCCTCATCATAAGTTCCAATATCATTACTAAGAACAAGAGCTAAAGTGGGTCTTTCTGTTCCAAAGTCTTCCAAATATTCAGCAATAGACCTGTATGCGCAAGCCATGTTCTCGTTGCCATCAACTTCGTCAACAGCATCAATTATCGAATAGATTAATGAAATGAGAACCTCTTCAGATTGCATATCTTCACAGAACTCAACGTATGATTGAATTTCCTTTCCTCTCTGAATGGAAAATTTCTCTGGTGTTTCTCCAAAAGTCACAAGTGCAAGTCGCCCCTGTGTCTGATTGTGTAACATCAAATTTACAATAGAGAGTGCTGTTAATGCAGCAATCTGTGATCTAGATACATTTCTTCGCAGACCTTTTAGAAACATTTCAACTTCCGGTATTTTTCTACTCAGAGCATCAATTTGTGTTCGCACAGCATGCGGTGTTTTGAGCAACACATCTTTTGTTCTCATCTTCGCTGCTCTTGAAATACAGACAATTACATTGAATTCACGGAATGCTTGAATTGGTCTGAAGTGTATTTTCTCTTTTGTTAGTCTGCCAACCAGTCCGGATACAAGCTGCGGTTCTGAATTCCTAAGGCAAAGACTAACTACATTTTCTTCGCTTCCAACGCTTAATTGAGTATCCCGCCCAACAAGAACACCATCAATTAAATTACGAATCTCATCCTCATGCAGATGAAGATAAGATGATAGCTCTGCATTGTTTCGATTTTTGAGTGTTTCATATGAAAACACAGCTTTTGAGATGTCCACAATTTCTTCTTCATATTTTACGAGATTTACTGTTGAGGAATTACGAAAACCAAAAAGTGATGCATCTGATTCTGATACAACGATGGAACGTTCTCCGCACCTTGGATGTTGTCTAGTTTCACAAGCTGCCCATCTCCCAGAACGCGAGTCCAATGCAAGAACATAATCCCCGTCTGTGACTTCTAGGGCAATCATGTCATTCTCACACATGAAAAAGACTCCGGATTTAGACTTGGCAATCTCAATTCCAAAATGAAGGGCTGAAAGAGTTTCCTCCGGATTATCGACCTGAAGACATTGAAGGAGAGCTTGAGAGTATCTAGTCAAGTGTGCAGGGGACCCATATTTTGGCCCATCCAACTTGGTGTTTGCACGAACAAGTGTATCTAACAAGATACCATCTCGCATAACAAGACTATCTGAAAATGCTTTTTTCCATCCTGATACCATTATAGAGCCATTTTTCTCTAATAGAATTGCAATACTCGTTGCTTTTGGTTTTGATGTATCCTTCAGTGTCAGAACTGCGCTATCGAAGTGAACCTTGCCGCCTTCGTTATCAATCATGTAATCAATAGAAGATATTCCAAGTTTTTTTCTTGCCTCCAAAAGTTGGAGAATTCTTACAAGTTCATTCATGGCGGCTTTTCCAAGACTCTCTTCAGCCATTACTGAAGCAGTATTATCCTCGTATGTAAAGAACGAGGGTCTAGGCGGAAGAATCGAAAGCATATTACCTCCTAATACTCTTTGAATTTCAACCGTTTCAGCAGCTAAATTCCTACTCAAGAGATAGCTAAATACTTCCGAAACACTATCTCCAAATTGTGTTTCTGGGTACGCTGACGCGAACATGAGTCTTTTTGACCAATTAATGTCACTCTGGCTCTTCCGCATATAGCGTATAATGGTTGACAACGATGATATTGTGGCTCCAGATGTCAGTACTTTACTCCCTGGAACATCTAGAAGACGTGTAATTCCTTTCACCCATTCTTTCTGATTCTTGCCACTCAAAATCAAGTTTGGCGTTTTAAGACCCGCCTGTTTAAGAAAGACTAACCATTCAATGAGCTGATCAAGTTCAGATGGCGGTCCGATTTCAACAAATACTGGTTTTCCTACTTTGAGGTAATCTAGAAGGTCTTTTCGATTTGGACCCTTCAATATTTGTTGGAGGTTTTTAGTTCTTAATACACATCCCCACCCTTGTTCTGTTCGCTGATCACCTCGCATATCCTGTAGGTGCAACAATCTTGGACTATACGGTGGAACTGTTGACCATCGATAAATGGACTCTGCGTTTGTTTTTTGCTGTAATTTTGGTAATAGTGCATCACCAAGACTAATGAGCGGTTTAACGATGAAATAGTCTACTATCCAACTCGATTGCGAGGATGCTGTTGGACCATGATAGAACTCGCTTAGCAACTTGGGTCTTCTCAAATAGTCGTAGACCTTTCTAGGCAAATACTTGAAAGCTCCAGGATACTGAGATGAGAAATCATAGAGTTGACTTTCAACCATGTTATAATACGAAAATGCTCTATCTGGATCAAATCTGCGAATGTTTTTCCCAGCTCGGACTATACCAAGATGAAGTGAGCTGTCAACGACCATAAAGCGATGAATCTCATTTGCTTCGATGTCCTCAACAACAATCATTCAATGAGTCTCCAATCTTACCTATCAAACTGTCCACAGAAGGCGATATATGCATAGTGCCGATTTCTATCAAACCATCTCATAACAGTGAAGCAATGATTTATCACTTATACATAAGTAGTGTCAATTGGAGGCGCTGAATATCTATGCTCGTAGTGCGAGCTACTGAAGATCAACCATCCCGAGGCATAAAGAAAGGTGAAGAGTTCCGTTTGTATATTGTGGATGCTCATCATCATATGGGTCGCGAAAAAGGACATCAGAATTCACCTACAGGAGCGTATGAATTCTACGCGCAACTCTGGTTTGAAATCCAAAAGAAAAAAGAACTTCTAATCGAAGAAGATGCTCTATTATTTGAGCCAGTAAGTGTCGAAGCACCTGATCTGCCAAACAAATTATTCCAAAGTAGGGATAATTGGGCACGACTAAATCATGGTTGGCTTGTTGATAGAACGATTGTCTTCCCATATACTGATGATTATTCAGTTCCAACCTCTAAAGGGGAACCCTCTTTCAAGGTGTCGAACGATAAAATTGCATCTTGGACAAGCAGAGCCCCTCATTCATCACGATTAATTGGGTTTGCTCGTGTTAATCCTTTGGATGAATCGCTCAAAGGTACTCCTATTGCTGTGAATGAACTCGATCGGGCAATACTAGCCTTAGGACTCCGAGGTCTTAAACTTCATCCTCTCGCTCAGCTTTTTGTTGATGCCATTGAGAAAAATGAACCAAGAGCTGTTGTAAAACGAGCAGGAGAGCTAGGAGTACCTGTTATTTTTGATACTAGAAACATGCGAACAGTTGTTAGA
>JAEORI010000177.1 GCA_016840965.1 Candidatus Thorarchaeota archaeon
CAACCTGATGATACTTGTTATCCTTCTTAGAGAAGACCTCTCTCGTTGGGGCGATGTTATCAATTATGCCCTCTACGAAGTATCTCTGTTTATCATCTATAACATCAGCAATCCTCGTTGTTTCGACACTATATTCAGGATCCAAGACCAATTCATAAGCTCGCAATTCAAAGGTAGGAACCCATCTAAAGATACCATACTGTGTGAAGCCTAATCGCTCATAGTATGATTTTGTTCTCGAATTCCACACAGGCGTATCTAATGTCCATCTCTTTGCCTGTGGGTATCTCGCCTTTATTAGTTCGAATGACCGTGTTCCAATTCCTTTTCGATGGTACTCAGGATCAATAAATACATTGAAAATCTCATAATGAACATCGGATATTTTAAAGACACTTGTGCCGCCCACGATTTTTTCATCATAGAGGATTTTCAGATAGTCGAAAGACGGATTCTCTATTGATTCTCGGTGATGTTCAACAGAATCGTAACCGGGTGGTCCCCCACTTCCTGAAGCACCCACCTCTATATCTGAGTCAAATGCGCGTCTTGAGATATCTGATAATATCTCAGCGTCTTTTAGTTCAGCAGGTAGAATAGAAACTTCGCTAATCCTCAACACCTCTTTATAGATGGTGAAAATCTTCAATGATTCAATTAAAAGTGATTCACTCGGAGTTTCAGAGAGTCCTAAGCAAGCCAATAAAGATAGAAGCTTTTGTTGGTGCGTAAATGCTAGTCCATTAGAATTTAGGAGAGTTGCCTATATCTTCTGAGAAAAGCGAGGTCCAGCATTAAAAGAAACGCTCCTTGGATGATGATTCCATATCCATTCCCTACTAGATATGCATCTGGCCCCAGGAAAATAAGTGGTAGACCAATGATTGGGTAGATGAGATCAAGACCAAGGCTTATGGATAGTTCTCTTTTGGTTTTCTCTTGAGTGTGCTCTTCCTGTTTCAGTAGTTTGACCGCTAGTACGAGATTAATCAAGCCCCAGAGCATAGCTTGTAAGCCTATTCCTTGGAGTAGTGGAACATATGAGAAGAAATACAGAAAAGTACCAACTACGATACTTCCCGTACTCCAGATCATCAGAATGTTTCCGAGTGTCTTATTGAGATGCTCAAGTGAAGTCAAAGGCTTCGCCTCCTAGAGGACAATTGGCATTCACATGTAAGTTTGTTGGAATGGTAGCAACATCTGATTAGACGAAATTTGATTCCATGGAAAAAGGATTCAATCAAGGATGCGTATCGATTTAGTTCCGTTCAAGAACTTCAATGAGTTACTATGGAATGGACTAGACACAGATTGGTAATTCGAAGAAAAAAGAGAGAGGCTGTACTTGACCCATTCGAAGATTACTCAAATTTAAGTGATAGTTATGATTGCATTCTTGCCTCGGAGGTGTAAATGTCTTGGACAGGGAAACTATTGAACCATCTTCGGAAACAAGCATAGTATCAAATAATAAATCGATAAAGAATGGATTACTATTCTTACTCTTCACAGGCGCAAGTTTTCTTACATTCAATATTGGGGGATATAACAATTTCATTCCCTCTGAATTCAGGCTAATCGTGAGACTAATCGTAGCTGGTATTCTGTTTCTATCTACTGTCACGCTTTACAAGGCAGAGGGAAGTTGGAACAAGTACTGGAAGGTATCATATGCATTGTTAATATCATCCGTTGGACTAGTTCTTGCATGGTTCTTTGGGAATTGGCACACACTCATCCCGGGACTTTCAACAAGTACTGTCGAAGGTCTCGCTATTGCAAAGGTGGCAGAAGTTATCCCTATAGTTGTAACAATTCTCATTGGCACATGGTTAATTGAAAGGGATTTCACTCCAGTTTTCTTGCGTGGAGGAGATCTCAAGAAGACTTTGAAAATAGGTCTTATCGTTTCCCCTGTTGCATTAATACCATTTTTTGCACTTGGTGGATTAAGTCTCTCTGTTGGCCTAGGTGTGATTTTCGTATGGTTGCCCTGGATGTGTATTTTTGGTTTTAGCAATGCATTCATGGAAGAACTGATGGTCAGGGGTCTATTTCTGAAGAAGTATAATGCGATGTTTGGAAAGAATATTTCACTACTTCTAGCGTCGGTGATTTTTGCATTGCTCCATCAAGCAATTCTCGAGTATACCGATCCGGTAACATTTTCGTTATTCTTAGGAATCACGTTTCTCTTGGGGATATCATGGGGATACGTTATGCAGAAATCTGATAGTATCTGGGGTGCAGTTCTGGCTCATGCAATTGCAGACATTCTGCTCCTCATTACAGTATTTGGGGGGTAATTCCCAGAAAAAGAAGAGGAGTGAGCTAGAAGTCAATGACTCCAGCTCATCTATTTGTGGCATTTCTTCATGGACTTGACCCATTCGCATATAATTATTGAACTGAAAGTTATTCTTCATGGGATAGTTATTCGGTTTCTTGCTCATCATCATTTTCGATGTTGTTTAACACCCATTCCCGTTCCCAACGAATCACTGTGAATAGAATACCTGCAATTAGGAAGTAAGAACAGAACATCAACGCAACAAGAGCATGAGCCCACCATATATCACCAGATGTAATCAATTGCGAAATAACCGTAACTGTCATCAAGATACCAAGGAGATACCAGCAACAAATAAACGTCCATTCACCGCGAATCTCTCCTCCGCCCTTGCTTACCCACACGAGAAAGAGAAGAATCAGATGTGTAAAAGCATACGCTAAGATTGCATCAAGAAAAGAATCAGGAAACCATGCAATCATCAGCGCAAACCCATAGACGAGTAAGAACATGAGGATTCTGTTTGACCTGTAATAGGTTGGCTTTTTTCTAACATAAAACTGAGGGTCCGGTAGTAAGATACCCGAAGTTTCATATTGAAGAAACGTATCCAGGTAGTCCAACCTTTCAAGGAGTGGTGGGTAGATGTGGTCGATTGGAGGGTCTATTGTTTTTATTCCCATTGGTGGACTGTCATAGCTCTGGATGATGAATCCAGGTTTACCATCAATTGTAATTACGGTGTCATCATTCTTCTCAAATTCCCTACCGATAATTCTTGGAAAGTCAAAAACTGTCTTGAGTCTGAATCTATTTACTTCGGTATCTAATTTTGCAGAGAGGTCACCAATCCTTCGTCGTTCTGCGAAGATTTTGAAATTGTTGGAGAGCTCTCCACACTTCATCTCAGAGCATCTCCCAAACACAAGATACCAACCTTCCAAGTTTCCCATATCGATCGGTCTAAGTATTAAGCAATTTGTTCTATCATGCACCATTATTGTAGTTGGCACGTCAACAACGAAGTCGCATACCAACTCCTCAAGAACTACGAAAAGTTGTTCCGCATTCTCCTCCAGAACTATCAGCGGATTTGAAGAGTATAGTAAGACTCCATCCTTCCTAAATATTGAGATGCTCTCCAGAGATAACTCAGAGCAGTATTGTCGCAGTATTCTCTCAGCTTCATCTATCAGCTCTGGATCTGTCGCTCTCTCCATTCTTACCCTCAAGATATTCTAAGCCAAATGAGTATTTGTTAATTTCTAAATTCATGACGATGAAAAGAATAGAAACTGGGGTTTCAATAACCTCCAGCTTTTTTAATTTTAGATTACTTCATGGACTTGCCCCACTCATAGACAGGTGCGCAGAGCTCCTTCATGCGCTCCTTCTGAAGGGTTTTCATGTATATGAATTAACGAACGTAACTTCGGAACCATTACTAATGAACATCACTCCGAATATCCACTTTTGCGATTTACAGCCACAACGATGAACCAAATCTGCAATCTGAGAGATACACTCTCTCCACTTCGAATCAGCCACTATAGTCACCATAATTATCACGCCAAGGATTGATCGATATTGGCCCAATATCTCAGTACATATGTGTACAGTGTTCAGAAGATATACATAAATAGCAGACACAAAATAATCAGTATTCAAGGGGATTTCAAGAGTGCGAAAAGACTCTCTCTTTCTCGCGATAATATTGATTGTGGGATTTCTTGCTGGATATCAACAACTAGTTGTAGTAGAAAATGCGCCCAATACATCACTAAATCAGATTCAGAAGAATAATGCAATAGCTGGTTTCATTTCTCACAATCCTCTTACTATGGTCGGAAATACTGAGCTTGCTTCCGCAGCTCTAGCTGAGAGTTGGCCTGGGAATGGTACATCATCAAATCCATTTATCATTGAAGGGTATTCATTCTTCAATGATACTATTACCATGTCACCTACATCTCATCTTTCCATTTCGAACACATCTTACTATGTGACAATCAGAAACTGCAGTTTTGCTTGGGGGCGTCCATTCAACTACGCCATGGGAATACTATTAGAGAATGTCACAAACACAATTATCACGAACTGTTCATTCAGCCATCTGGAAACCGGAGCCAAAATTCAACACTCTAGTA
>JAEORI010000178.1 GCA_016840965.1 Candidatus Thorarchaeota archaeon
AGAAGAAGAGATCGCACCACTTGATATGATGCGCGGTCGTGTTAGGATGAGGAATCTCCTTACCAACCTTTACTTTGACATAGGCCTTCCCATCCTCAACTTTCTTTATATCAATTGAAGGCACGTGCTTCTCGTTCTTCCAGTCATCGGTCTGTATCCATTTCTTTGACATAGGCTTTCCTCCCTCAAAGCAGTAGGATAATAGGCCCATCGTCTTTATGCCATAAAACAGTTCTCCTAGGTATATTGTCAATAGCTATTGGTCCAATTTCCTAATCTGATTTAGAGTCCATTTTCCTTTCTCAGTCAAGGCGTAATAGCTTCTCTGTCGATTTTCAAATGTTTTCTCTGTCCGCGTACTGATTATGAGTCCGCTACTTGTAAGCTCTGAAAGGTGCTGATAGATGCTTGGAATTTTGAGCCTCATTCCGTACTCATCCACAAGAGCCTTCCAGATGCCATATCCATAAGACTCGCCCTTAGATAGTATCTGTAGAATTCGAATCTTTGTTTGACCAAATTTCGTTGTAACTCTACGTCTCTCTACCCTACTGAGAAGCTGCTCAAGGGGGCCTTTCCCCTTGACAAAGGTCCTTGCTATCTCGGGGTACTTGAGGCCCATTCCGGTAATAACGCATACAACAGAATCGTCACGTTCTATCTTTCCTGAATGAATGAGTTTCTGTAGAGCTGCAATAGTAGTAGCTGACGCGGGTTCTGCGAAGACACCTTCGCGTCTTGCGAGATTTCTCACAGCCTCCAGTATTTCCCTATCGGATACAGATATGGCTAAGCCGCCTGAATCTGCAATGGCCATCAATGCTGTACGACCGCAAACCGGATTCTTCACACATATGTCAAAGGCTACAGTGGACGCTGAAGAGAGTGGAGCAATTTTCCTCATTCCGCTTTTAAAAGCCTCAACAATAGGGGCGCAACCACTAGCTTGAGCTCCAATGATCCGGGTGTTTGATGCATCGACCAGTCCAATCTGTTCTAATTCCTTCAGTCCTTTCCAAATCATTGAAACATGACCGCCATTTCCCATAGGGGCGATAATCCAATCCGGTGTATTCCAGTCTAATTGTTCACACGTTTCATAGACTGTCGTCTTCTCACCTTCCATGAAGTGTGGGTTCGATGATGCTATGAAATGGCTTCTTCTACTCTCCTGCCGCGCCCTTACTATAGCTTCCTCATGATCTCTGACTATCTCGACATCTGCTGCATATGCCAGAATCTGGTAGAACTTACCAATGTCCACATTGCCTTTCTGGCCTATGAATACCTTACTCTCAAGACCAGCTCGAGCCGCATAGGCAACAAGGGACGCTGCCAGATTTCCAGTAGATCCACCGCAAACTGACTTGACTCCACGTTCTTTGGCTGCAGATACCTCCACAGCTGTGCCACGATCAATGAAAGCTCCAGTTGGGTTGGTTGTTTCATCCTTCAGGTAAAGCTCATCAACCCCCGAGTCCTTTGCGAGTCCATCACACTTGTGGAGGTAGGTTCCTCCTTCCCCCAATGAAATCATGTTAGACTTCTCCCGAACTGGAAGTAGCTCAAAATACTTCCAAATTCCTGGACTTCTGTTTCTAAGCTTCCTAGGAGTAAGATGGCTTTTCGCGTTCTCAAGGTCATAGACTACTTCCAGAGCTCCTCCGCACTCCGAACAGGAACTGACGTATGTCTGCTGAGTGAACCCTTGCCCGCATTCAGTACACCTGAAACCAGATTGAAGAAACATCCTACTCACGCCTATATATAGGCTCAAAATTATATATTCTTCTCTCAGGGAAGAACACGCTGAAAGAACAAAGACACTCTTGAGGTCATCGTCTTGGTATTCATTGTCGAGCACGAGAATGAAGGTCAGCCTCATACGGAAGCTGATAGCCAATTGTGTGAAGAAGTGACAATCAGGGATGCCAGACCAGAGGACACTCTCGCAATTCATCGAGTTCTGAGAAGATCGTTCGAACCATTGACCTCAAGAGGATATTCTAGGATTGCTATGAAAAGCGCTATTATGGAGCCCTGGATGATTCGCAAACGCATCATATCGGGATCCATGGTTCTCGTTGCGGTGTATGGACACGAAATCATCGGAACTATAACAGGGCTCAAAGAACGACAGACCATGCAAGCGGTCTCTTTTGCAGTACAACCAGAATATCAGCGCCATGGTATTGGCGGAGAATTGCTTACAACTCTTGAATATTTAGCAATTCACGGCAATTGCCATAAGATCTATGTTCTAACTGCATGGCCAATGATAGAAGCAGCTTGCTTGTATCTAAATTATGGCTATGTTGAGGAAGGGTATCTGCGACGCCACTACTATGGTGAAGATCTGATAGTTTTCAGCAAGTACTTCTCTCAAGAGGATGATATGCAATGGAGTTCTTCAAACCCAAAATACGAAGCAATACAATATTCGTGGCCTTATTGGCTGTTCTAACTGCCCTCACTACAATTGCCACAATTATTATCGCTATTCCATTCCCCACAAGCACAGGGTTCCTAAATTTCGGAGACGCACTAGTGATGCTCAGTGGTCTATTGCTAGGCCCTGTCGGTGGCTTCATTGCTGGGGGAGTAGGTTCAGCAATGGGTGATGTCGTATTGGGTTATGTCCATTTTGCCCCAATAACTTTCGTTGTAAAGGGCTGTGAAGGGTTGGTGATGGGTCTGTTTAGTAGTCGTGCAAGAGCTGCTAGTTTCTTGAAGGGATGGGATGTGGTTGGACTTGTTGCGTCCTCACTTGTCATGATGATTGGATATTTTCTCGCTGAAATTCCCTTGGTTGGATACGGAGCTGCACTAGCTGAGTTGGTGACACTAAACTGGATTCAGGTAACAGTTGGTTCAATCATCGCTGCCATTGTGGGTCCTGTGGCAAGGAGTTTTCTCAAAGACTCTCTGTATATATTCGAGAATCACGATTTGATGGTAGCAGAGAACGTGTAACTCAAAAAGCCTCTTGCATGCAGGACATAGAAACTCAGATTATTATGGAAACCTCTTCTGCAGTCATCTTTTTTTGAGCTTGTTTGCTACTTGAAATCAGTGTTCTTTTAAAGAGGGAATCTATGGTTGCTATGAGCCTCATTGACTGCGCATTATTCAGACTTATGATTGGGAGTTTTCGATATGACTGATAGAAAGAAGCTTGAGATAGATGTCCAACGTCTGAACGAGATTAACGAGTTTCTTCTCAAAAAGGACAACCCTCTGGTTGATGGACTTATAGAGATCATTGAGAAGCACGGCGGAGTTGATGAAATCAACAAGAAGGCGAATGAAGCCCGCAGGCTTGAGTCTCTAATGGCCAAACTGGAGA
>JAEORI010000179.1 GCA_016840965.1 Candidatus Thorarchaeota archaeon
AGCGCCTGTTTCATATAGGAGGCGGCCTGTCATGGTGGACTTACCATGGTCAACGTGACCGATGACCACCAGATTCAGGTGCTCCTTATCTTTCTTGGACAAGGCATTATTCTCCTTATTTTATGTTAGTCGGTCCCCTAAGGTGGGAACCTGCTTGGCTCTCACCTTTTGGGATGCTTTTAATCGTTTCGACAGGTTCACTTGACCATTGGAGAAAAGAACCCTCAATACAATAATAATAGGCGAATAGTTTTACTAGAAGTTGCTATCCTGCAAGGTCAGGTATTGAGTCTGGTTTTTCTTTCAAATCTTGTAGGTTCTCCAACGGAATCCATCCTTCTTCTCCCAGATGGGTCCGAACCCAAGCCCAACCACTCTCTTCATCCAGAACAATGACTTCTTTGCCTGCTTCAACTGTCAGCTCTCGTGCGTTGTAGTCTTGAAGAAATTGATAGTGTCCTGATTTTGATGTGGATTCAAGGTATGTTTTTGGTACCCATCCATGAACTCCAGAACTATTGCGGCACCAGAGCCATCCCTTGAACTCGGTTTCTCGCTCCTCCCCCTCAACCAACTCCCCTTTCTTGGCAAGCAATGAAACTTGAAACTCATTCTTGTGATTCTTGATCACTCTTAGTATCTTCATTGGCTTCACTCACTGAACAAGTTCTTTAATCCAATCACGTATCATGTTCCAATCACGAAAATCAATCTTTTCGGGAACTTCTTCACCGGGTGGCAACTGACTTTTTACTATTCTCTTTACAAGTGCACGAACAACAAGGTTGTATTTCTCGAACTCGAACTTTCCCCCGATTAAAGCGGTCGAAATGGGGGACAACCCCGGATATTTCTCAGGCATACTGTCCAAGTAGTTAGCCTGTGCCTCAGCGACCTTGTCCGGATTACCTGCGTATCCACTTACAACAAAGAGCGCTACTTTGGTCTTGGTGAGGGAGTTCAGCTTTTGTTCAATGAATTCTAGAGGACGTTTTGTCCACTGCCCGGCCTGAATACCACTTCCTATAATCACAAGATTATATTCCTCGGGTTCAGGAAAAGATACTCCTTTCTCTAGATGAACAACATCTACTTGAGCTCCAAGCTCTCTAGCAGTATTACTCATCTCTTGAACTACTTCGGTAGTTGTTCCATATCGAGTTCCGTAGCAAATCAGGATCTTATTCATCATAATCAATCACCAAGAGAAAAATCAACGCCCCAGAAAATAGTTTCGACTTGATACCACTACAGTAATAATTCGCGGATGATTTTACTAGATATGGAACAACTCTCTTTCACTACATGTCTGCTGTGAAAACGTATGCAATGTTAGCTCCAGTCTGCACTGCTTGAAGACTGCCCGGAGTACCGAGAATATCACCGCATGGATATGCCCAGATGTAGCCATCAACAGGACACTCTACTCTCTCTAGAACATCGCCATAGAGATTGTAGATCTCAGCAAACACTTCTCCTTTCTTCATGAAATCACCAGGTGTTTTCAGAAAGCGTATGATGCCTCCTCGGTTTGCTCGTACAATTCCATGGAATGTACAGACCCCAGGTATGATTATGATTCCCTCCTGAGGTTCAATATCTCCATCTATCATGTCAAAGGCTTTCATAATATTGAGAACTCCACGAACTCCGACTGTGGTTGAAGGTTCAGAGATCCATCTACCATCAATGAACTCGATGAGAATATCAGGAATTCCGTTCTTCACAGCCAGATTGGCGAGTGTGTCTGGCGCATCGTCGGCGATTGGAACATTTTCAACCACATTGGTCACGCCAAAAACCTCAGCCATCCTCTCGAGTTTCTCCTTCGTCTTCGGATTGCCGATGTTAATTTCTGTGAAGAAGAGGGAATCGGGTCGGACATTAGTGTGCATGTTGAGGACCATGTCAGCTTTACTCCATGCCTCTTGCCAGAGTACATGAGCCAATCGCTCTGTCGCTGTGCCGCTGGGTCTGTCCGCTGTTAGTGGACTAGCACTTCCACCCCCACCCAGGTCCTGATTGTCAATCCATGACAGATATTGATGGTGCATGAAAGCTAGAGGGTTTTCAACAGGAATCCCAATAATAGCACCACTGAGAGCCTTTGGATTTACCTTTTCCCTCATTATCTTCAGTATTACCTCGATACCTTGGATTTCTATTCCGTGTTGTGTGGAAACCATGAGCATGGTTGGTCCATCTTTTACTCCGTTCAGAACAAGAACTGGAATATCGATACTGGCTGTTGTATTCAGCTCAATTCCCTTAATTACTCCCTTCTGGAGTTCGCCTCTTCTAGCAATAGCAGTACCTACACTGAGTTCTTTCGGCATAATACAGACCTCTCCAAGTACTAGTCGTTATGGTGAAAATATCCTTTTTGGGAACTTAAGAGTCTGACCGTATTCTGACTTCGATGTAAATGACAAGAGAAAGGAGAAAAATCAGTATTGAAAACAAATAGAAAACTTGAATCCAGTAACTAAGGAGTGGGTCGACAGTAATTGAGTATACACTAATTAGAAATTCTGCTGCTGTAAGAGTCAATAGTATTGTGCCAAACAATATAACGAGATTTTTCAGGACATGTCTGCGATTCATTTTTGCCACAACGGAAGAAATAGCAACGCTCCTTATAGATGGTCTTTATTGTGTCTGCGGCGAATCTGTGTCATCTGAGCTATGATTACACCAATCACTGTAATGGTACCTCCGATAACCTGGAGATATGTTACCACTTCGTGAAGGACAAGAATGGACAATACCACACCCCAGACCGCAATCAGATTCAACATGATTTGAATAAGTGATGCCTCAATGTTTTTCATTGACTCATAATAGAGAATGAAAGCAATCACAGTATTAGCAAGTGCTACCCAAATCACAACAAACCAAGATTGCATACTCATTGTGAGTAGTACCGTTATATCATCAAGTAGAGCAGCAGATATCCAAATGAAAGGGACTGCAAATAGTGTGCTATAGAATGTGGTTGATATTGCATCAACGGACTTAATGGCTATCTTACCTGCTATTCCGTTGATGGCAAAAAAGAATGTAGAAATAATCACAAGGAGATCACCAAGAATCCGCCAGAAGTCAAAAGCCATGTGTTCTGGAGTAGTATTTAGAACTATGAGAGTCGCGCCTATTGTAGCCAGAATAAGACCAACTATCTTCTCAATGGTGAGTTTTTCGCTTAGTATTGGTGCAGCTAATATAACAGCAAAAATAGGTGTGAGGTTCATGAGAAGAAGAGCGTCGCTAGCTGTCGTCAGCTCGAGACCGATATATTGTAGCACCTGAGAGATGAATGGTCCACTCAAGCCAGCTATCAGTAGTATCTTCCAATTACTCTTTGCATCATCTATTGTCTGTTTCTTCTTGTATTGGAGAGTTATTGCAAGGAGGAAAGGACATGCCAAGGTGTATCTTAGAGCTACAAATACAACAGGACCGACTTCTGGGAAGATGATTTTAGCAAAAATCAGAGATGAGGACCACAGAACTGTTGTAATAATGATAGCGAGATATGCCCAAGAAGTCCTGCTCATAATATCTTGCTCCTCAATGAATTTCTAGAATTAGACACTCTGATAAGCTGAACTGAACGGACACGTGATGAAGAAAAGATGCACGGAGAAATCCGTGCAAATCATCATAATGAGTTATCTCGCAGAACGAGCAACTCGCTCTCGTTCTTCTTTCCGAGCAACAGCAAAGCTGCCAGGATCATTCTTGTAGGCGAGCAATAATTCATCTACCAGACACTCTTCAATTGATTTGGCGTTCTTATGTGCTGAACGAACCGCACCAACCGATAGGTATCTTAGAGCTAGGTCAATTCTCCTCTGTGGAGATACATCTACAGAACGGGGGTACGCCATACCACCATATGAGATTCGTGTTGTTTCCTCCGCAGGAGCAGCGTTCTCGATTGCAGTGACTAAAACCTGCACTGGATTTAGACCAGTTCTGTAGTTGATGATTTCAAAGACACGTTTGAGTGTCGAGATTGCTCGTAGTTTCTTGCCAGCTCCCCTTCCAGTTCGTGTCTTCTTTTCCTTTCTACGACCTGCGTTAATCATTTTGTTCACAAATCGTTCAACAATGGGAATTTGTGACTTGTGAAATCGTTTATGAGCATGTCTACCTGATGTGTGAGGGATGAGGACTGGTTTCAATGTGATATATCTTACAAGTCCTACATCGTTAATTTGCACATTAGTAGAGTCCCACTTACCAAACAAGAGAAGTTCAGGCGGTTCAGGAGGTGGGGTTTCTTCTGCAACGGGTCCAATAGTTTCTTCCTCAGACATTCTAACCACCTAACGAATTGGTTTCTCCTTCTTGCCATATATCAAAGACTCGAGAGAAACACCATTTACCTTTGTCACACGCCATGACACTCCTGGCAAGTCACCAATAGGACCACCTTGAGCACCACCAATCCCCTCGACTTCAACAGAGTCATGTTCATCTATGTATTTCAGTCCACCATCCCCAGGTATGAATGCTGTGACTTGTTTTCCATTTTTTGATAATTGAATCCTTACAGCTTTTCGTATAGCAGAGTTTGGCTGCTTTGATTCGATACCGACCTTCTCTAGAACAATGCCTCTAGCTTGTGGAGCACCCTCTAGTGGGTCAGTCTTCTTCTTTAGATTCAGAGTACGACTCTTATAGGCGGATTTCTTCCAACGGTACTTCTTCCTCTTTCGAAGAAGAGGTCGCGCTGCAAACTCGCCTAGCGGGGATTTTGAACCTGTCAAGCTAATTAACCTCTTAATGGTCGACACACCATTCATGGTGTGCTCTGTATGGTGATTATCGGCACCGGCCTGCTGTAACCTTAAAAGGATTGTGAAGAGAACACCTCAAGCAATCACAACATTGTTCAAATCAAAATGACGACGTACAAGAATGCGTGCCCGAGCGACATTTCGACCTTCTCGGCCAATAGCGATGCCACGATCTTCAGTATTTACTGTTACTGATGCAACTCTTGTTCCATCCCGGTGTTCTACGATTTTTACACTCTCAACTCTAGCTGGAGCAAGAGCGCTCATAACAAAAGCCTCTGGAGTTTCAGCCATTTCTACAACATCAACAGGGCGACCAAATGCTTCTGAAGCAGCCTTCACATTTACTCCCCCACGACCAATTGCTTTTCCCAGCTGCTTTGGTCGAACTACAACTATAATTCGTTCTCCCTCATCATCACGGATAACATCAATTGCTGCGGCACCTGTAATTTGCTCGAACTTGGCTATTAATGCCATGTCCTCCATGGAGAGCTTAACTCGGGCCAATTGACTCGCCTCAGACCATCTTCAAAATCTTTGAGTCACCAGGTTTGATTACAGCAATGGCAGAAACCATGAATGGTTTACCCACAACCTCTCCTAAGTCCCAAGATGTACCTTCGAACTTCTGAACTTTGATATTGGCGAGTTTGGCGTATTGCTCTATGTCTTCTAAGTCATCAGTAGGACAGTTCGCTGCAACGACAACTAGTTTGGCCTTGCCAGTTTTGATTGCATCAATTGAAGACCGTACTCCTATCTTACACTCGCCGGTACTTACCGCACTTGCTATTGGTTGATTCAGGCTCATTTTAAGACCTCGTATTTGATTTGTTGGTAAACCCGAACTGGTTGCGTCAAATGATATTCTGTTTTAATGTTTCCGCCCTGACCTCTCTGTCACATTCATTTTTTCTTCTTTTTCAGACCAGTTGGTGTTTGAGGGTTCATGAGAAGGTCGATTGATCCAGTTCCAAGAGGGATTAGTTGACCAAGAATGACATTTTCAGTAATTCCTCTCAAAGGATCTCTTGTTCCAGCAATCCCTGCACCTAGAAGGTGTTTGATTGTAACCTCAAAAGCTGCTCGTGCAAGAGCGCTGTTTTTTGACCCGGAAATACCATGTCTTCCAATTTGACGGATAGTTCCATCTGCAGTCATCATGTCAGCAACAAGAATGATATGCCTTACATCTACATCCATTCCTTGTTCATTGAGGACGTTCATAGCTTCTTGGATGATGGCGTTTCTTGTCGCCTCAATTCCTAAGACTTGGAATATCTCGCGAAGATTGTTTGTATAGATTCTGTTTGGATTAACGCCTTTAACCTCAAGAGCGTCTTCTAGATTAGAGCCTTCTGTGTAGAGCACATATCCATCGCTCTCTTTTCGAATTACAACATGAGTGACATCATTGATTCCTTTGACACGAACTTCTCGAATCTTCTCACTCATTTTTTGGAGTTCAGCCAAGGACTCATTTGCTGGATATACAAAGATTACATTTTCTCCAGGCTCAACTTCTCCTTTGCCCTTGATTTTCTCTTGTATCGCTTCCGCGACAGCTTCAACAGTGAGATCCTTGTCTTCCATCAACTCAGGATCAAATCGGATGTCGATAGCTTGTCGAAGGAGATCAATCGACACGTTACTTGCAACGCTCTCAACAAGTACCATCTCTATGTTTCTAGCAATTGCTCTTGCGGCGTTACGGTCTGCTGCTTGCTCTTCTTTCAAGTGAATCTTCATGGTGGGTGTGCTAGGATTGTTTCTAGCATCAACTATCTCAATCAGTCTGGGAAGACCTTGTGTTACACTCAGCTCTGCAACACCTGCATAGTGGAATGTACGCAGAGTCATCTGTGTGCCAGGTTCTCCAATGCTTTGAGCTGCAACCGTGCCTACAGCTTCACCTGGTTCGACCAATGAGCGTTCATATGATTCAATTACATTATCGCAAATGGCATCGAACTCTTTCTTTGTGATATCTAAGCTGGACACCTTCATTTGGAGTTCTTCTAAAACTCTTGGAGGGAGTCTGCGTTCTTCTTGAATGGTTTCGAAGCGTTTCGCCATGTATTTATCAATCGATACGCTAGCATCTTTAGTAGTCGATTTCTTTGCAGTTGTAGTTTCCTTCTTTGGTTCTTTGACTGTGGTCTTCTTGGTTGTAGTCGTCTTCTTTGCTGAAGCTTTTTTGGTCGACGCGTCGCTCGTGTTGTTTGTTTCTTTAGACATATTCGGAACCTCCTCTACTCCAATCTTCCTTTACCCAGAACCTTCTCGATTGCTATATCGATATTGACAGATCGACCATGGTCAGATTTACTTGGATCGACTCCATCATCACCAAAACGGAACTGAACAATCCTTCCAGGTGCAGTTCGGACTGTTCCATCACTTTCAACTTTCAAATCTTGAAGAGCTGTCATCAGACGTCTCTGCATATATCCTGATGTAGAAGTTCTCACGGCAGTGTCTACTAGACCTTCACGACCTCCAGCAGCATGGAACCAGTATTCAATTGGATCAAGTCCACTCTTGTAGCTCGATATGACAAATCCTCTCGCACGTGCTCCAAGGTCACCCCTCTCGAAGTGAGGAAGAGTACGACCAACATAACCTCTGCTGATTCGTTCGCCTCTGACAGCCTGTTGTCCAACGACCGCAGCCATCTGAGAGAGATTCAATCTTGAACCACGTGCTCCTGTCTGTGCCATTATGACTGCTGCATTCTCAAGACCTAGATGTTCTCCTGCTACTTCACCGGCTGAGTCTCTGGCTTCTGCAAGAGTTGCCATGATTCTTTGTTCAAGGGTTTCAAGTAGCGTCTGACCTGGATTAGGATCCAGTTCGCCACGTTTGTATGTTTCAATGAGCTGGTCAACCTTTGTGTCTGCATCGCTTAGGATTCGCTCGATTCGTTGGGATGCTGCACGAGGTAATGTTACATCATTTAGACCCATGGAGAACCCTCTATCAGTGATTAGTCTGACTAGGAGACGTCCCACCGAGTCCATAAATACGCGTGCTGCAGTTGGACCTTTCTCTTTGATGATTCTATGAAATAGAGAGTCAGGTTCGCCTGCACCAAATGCTTTCTCGTCAACGACGCCAAACTGGAGATTACCATCACGCACAACAACATATGCATCGTATTCACAGTCCTCCCTCTTGCAGACTTGGCATTTTCTGCAGATGTTCGCTTTGAATGATATGTTGATTCCTTCAGGGATGAACATACTGAAGATTTGCTTACCAGTCCATAGCGGAACTGGTGCAATGATGGCTGGTTCAGGCAAGGAACCTTCAAAGTTTGCAGTAGCTAGAAGCTGGTTTACCTGATTCAGTGTGTATAGGCTTGACTTTCGTGTGAGAAGGAAAGCTGCTGAGATGTAATCTTGCAGAGCTCCAATGATTGGACCACCGTATCGGGGTGATAAAATCTGTTCTTGCACTCTCATTAAGACACGTGCTTCCGCACGTGATTCCTCGGACTGTGGAACATGAAGGTTCATTTCATCTCCATCAAAGTCTGCATTGTAGGGTGGACAAACATAGAGTGATAATCTGAAGGTTCGGTAAGGCATCACACGCACTTCATGCGCCATTATTGACATTCTGTGAAGTGATGGTTGTCGATTGAACAAAACAATGTCACCAGTATTCAAATGACGCTCCACAACGAACCCAGGCTCGATTGTATCAGCAATAACTGAACGTTCCTTTACAAATCGCAAGTCCACACGACGACCGTCTGTCCGAATGAGATAGTTAGAACCTGGATGTCTGTCAGGACCACGAATAACAAGCTCCTTCATCTCATCAATATTCCATTCAGTCACTCTTTGGGGAATAGTGAGGATTTTAGCAATCTGTTCAGGCACTCCAACTTCGTTCATGCTCAGATTAGGGTCAGGAGATATGACTGTACGCGCAGAGAAATCAACACGCTTACCAGACAAGTTAGATCGGAATCGGCCTTCCTTACCCTTTAGTCTCTGTGCCAGAGTTCTGAGTGCGCGACCAGAACGATGTCTAGCTGGTGGGATACCGCTAACGCCATTGTCAAAGTATGTAGTACAATGGTATTGTAATAGCTCCCATAGGTCTTCAACGATAAGTTGGGGTGCTCCTGCATCCAAGTTCTCTCGAAGTCTTTGATTAATTCGGATGATATCGATTAGTTTGTGACTAAGGTCATCTTCACTTCTCACTCCCGATTCGAGAGTGATTGATGGACGGACTGTAACAGGTGGGACTGCAAGTACAGTAAGAATAGACCATTCCAGTCGTGCAGCTTCGGGGTTAATACCAAGGAGACGGTAATCATCATCAGTGATGTTCTCTAAGCGTGCTCTAATGTCAATCGGAGTAAGTCGGACTGAGCCAGCCTCACCAACCTCGTAGATGGAGGTTGGCTTCTCAAGTTTCAGTTTTAGTTGTTCCTCTTCACAGTGAGGACATGTTTTGGCTTTGGCAGCCCGCTTTAGTATCTCATTGGAAAGATTCGCAGTCCTCTGACCTATCTCGGGATATCTCTTGAAAAGACGCTGAAAATGGTCGATCTCCTCTTCAGTAAGAAGTATTCTATTACACTCTCTGCATATAGCTCGGAGAACTTTGTGGATGACCTTTGCATAGCCCTCATGCATTATAGGTCGCGCAAGTTCGATGTGACCAAAATGACCTGGACAGTTACCGACTCTGTTACCACAAGTTCTACAGCGTTGACCTGGGTCAATGACCCCTAACTTAGGATCCATGATACCACTATCAATGGGATAACCATCTTCATCATATGTATCAGCTACAACAATCTGAGCAACAGACATTTTCCGAATGTCTTCAGGAGAAAGGAGCCCAAACTCTATCGCATCAATTTTCTTTGTTGTTAGTCCAGAAATCATCTAGATCATCTCCTTCAATCGTAGCCTCGTGGCTAGACCGAGTGACATCATTTCTTGTATCAAAAGTTTGAATGCATAGGACACAACCACGCTACTAATCTTGGCATTGGTCCCACATATTGGACAATAGTATTGGTCTTTATTACGGTCATAGACCCCGATCAGACCACAGTCTTCGCAGACAAGCATGTTGCTTTTGTCAGACTCGTCTAATAATCGGCCTTTCAAGAGAATAGCAGCACCATGTCCTATCAATACATCACGCTCCATCTCTCCAAACCTCAGACCACCTTCTCGAGCTCGACCCTCTGTGGGTTGCCGAGTTAGAATCTGCACAGGTCCTCTGGCTCGAGCATGAATCTTGTCAGCAACCATGTGGTGAAGTTTTTGATAGAAGATGACGCCCATGAATACATCAACCTTGAGCCGTTCTCCTGTGATTCCGGAATACATCGTTTCTCGGCCATTATGCTTTAGACCATGTTTCTTGAGGATCTCAAACAGCTCCTCCTCAGTCACGCCACAGAATGGAGATGCATCTTGTTGCTTGCCCACCATGCAGGCTGCTTTTCCAGCAATCATTTCCAGAATTTGACCAATAGTCATTCTGCTAGGGATAGCATGTGGGTTGATCAGGAGGTCTGGAACAACTCCATCTTCTGTAAACGGAAGATCCTGTTGAGGTACTATGTATCCGATCACACCTTTCTGCCCATGACGAGATGCATATTTGTCACCCAATTCAGGGATTCTGAGGTCTCTGACTTTTACCTTGACCAACCGGTTACCATCGATGGTTTCTGTGAGGATAACACTGTCAACCACTCCAGCCTCTCCATGACGCACAGCAACAGAGGTTTCTCGGCGGTTTGGAGAAGCAATCTCGAACTCAGAGTATTCTTCCAAGAATCGTGGTGGGGAGGTTCTACCGATGAGGACATCGCCGCCCATAACTTCAACCTCAGTTTCAATGATGCCGTCTTCTCCAAGGTTTCTGTAAGACTCTGAGGCTCTGTATCCTCTGACACTTCGGTCGGGAATTTCAAATCTGTCCTCTTGGCCTCCTGGATACTTTCGCTCTTCGCTTTCGTACACTCTCGTAAAAGTACTTCGACCTAAGCCTCTCTCAATTGATGCTTTGTTCATAATGAGAGCATCTTCAATGTTATAACCTTCAAAAGAAAGAATGGCTACTATGAAGTTTTGTCCAGCGGGACGGTCTTCATACCCGATGGAGTCCATCGCACGAGTCTTCACAAGTGGAACTTGGGGATAATGGAAGAAATGTGATCGCGTGTCGGCTCTGTATCTGAAGTTTGATGCAGGTACACCCACTGATTGTTTTGCCATTCCAGCCATGTATACATTACGGGGTGACTGGTTCCGCTCAGGGAATGGAATTAGAGCTGCGGAAATGCCCAGAATTGTAGAAGGTACAATCTCAAGGTGAGTTGTATTAGGACCTATATCTTCTGGATACATTGCAATCAGCGTGTTCTCTTCCTCCTCCGCATCGATGAATTCCACATTTCCATTACGGAGAAGGTCTAGGAAACCCCATTCTGTTTCGAGTATCATTCTTAGATGTTCATCTGTAAGACGACTCTTTCCGTTTTCAACCACAATAACAGGACGTCGTACTCGACCGGCATCGCAGTTGACCTGAACTTCATGGGTGTCTTCATAATATGCAATGTTAGTTTGATTATCAATCTCGCCAGCACGACGTTTTTGTCGAATAGTCTTCACTAGGACTTGCGGAGCAGGATGTACACCTACAAGGCGACCGTTAAGAAAAACATCAGCCCATTTTGTTCCACGTTTTCCGCGGAGCTTCTCAATAGGCTCAATCTCAGCTTTAAGGAGTGCACGTTCTACAGCTTCTTCATCTGTGCCAACTGAGATGTATGCCATCATTGCAATATTCTTCACAAGACCACAGTTTGGTCCTTCTGGCGTTTCATTAGGGCATATCTTGCCCCAGTGAGTTGAGTGAAGGTCTCGAGCCTCAAAATGTGGCTGTGAGCGTGAAAGAGGTGATACAACTCGTCTAAGGTGTGACAATGACGAGATGTAGTTAGTACGGTCAAGTAACTGTGAAACTCCAGCTTTACCTCCGACCCAGTTGCCTGTGGCAAGTGCATGTTTCAGTCTCTGTGTGATTACATCTGCTCGTACTGCAGTTCTGATGTTGGGCTTGCGACCTCGTACTGCGGTGCGCTCTAATTGATATTTGATGTCACGGGTCAGAGAGTATAAGGCAACTCTGAATAGTGACATTAGAAGGTCTCCAGAGAGCTTCAGTCTCTTGTTCGCATAGTGGTCTTTGTCATCAGGAGAACGTTTGCTGAGTACTAACTCCAAAAGTCGTTCGACCATCTGGCCTAGATAGTAGGCTTTCTGAAGACGGCTATCCTCTTCTGTACCAATGTGTGGGAGAAGATAACGATCTAGTACTTTTTCTGCACGAGCGAGTCGATATTCCTTTGTCTGGCCTACAGCAACACGCTTTCCAATGAAATCTAATGCATTCGAGCGTGTGGATTCATCCTCTTCACCGGTTGGGGCATTGATTGGAGCTGATTGTTCAATAGTGACAATGAGTTCGTTTCGTATTTCATCATCATCAGAGATGACATCAACAATATCTCTGTCAGATTCAATACCTAGTGCTTTTAGAAGAATGGCCAAAGGTATCTTACCGGGCACAGATGGGAATGATACTCTCAGTTCACCAGTTCGTTTCCGCTCAATTGTCACTGGTGCTCTAAAACCACGAGATGTTGAGAAAACCTTTGCAATGTGGGTATGGCTAGAGCTTTTGCTAGCCTCCTCAATGAGAATTCTATTCGGC
>JAEORI010000180.1 GCA_016840965.1 Candidatus Thorarchaeota archaeon
ATCAAATATATTGATGCAACTCTCTTCGACCCAATCGTTGAGATAACTACTCCATCACATGGCATATCCGTGATGCCTGGGACATCCATCACATTTGACTGCAGTGTGTCATTCGGGACTCCACCGTATACATATGAGTGGAGCTCGGATTTTGATGGAGTGTTGAGTACGTCAAAATCTTTCACCACCGTTTCTCTTTCAGAAATACTGAAAAAAGACTATCCAGTACCACATGCTATCTCTGTGAGGGTTAGAGATGCAGAAAACCGGGGCACAAGTGATTGTATTGCAGTTACGATAGAAACAGTTGATTTCACTATGGATACAACACTGACTATTGCTGTGGGAGCAGTAGCAGTCATCTTAGTTTCTCTCCTTGTTCTGCGTAGAAGAAGAGGTGGTTTTGCGCTTCTTTTCCTCTTGATGATGTTCTCAGCGTTCATGTTCTTGCCTGTTTCATTTGCTATTACAGATGCTCCGAATATCCGAACTTTCTCACCTAGTGCACCCACAGGAGCCTATGATGATGGTGTCAAAGAGGTTGGTATCGAATGGGTGGGAATGTCTGACCTTGGTTCTCCTCTCTGGAATACTGAAACAAATATCGAGGGATTCTACAATTGGATGGGTGTAATTGGAGGATTCAATCGAGAATTCAATTGGGGCGAATGGTCAGCTTGGGAAGAAGATTTCAAAGACGAGCAATTCAGTGGAACTGATACCGAATGGATTGATGCAGTAGACATTGTATATTATCAGGACCACGGTAATCCTGATGGTGTATCATTCACATCATCACACGATGATGGTTGGCTAAGCATACCACACATGAGGTTAGGTGATGGTGATCTTGAAACCATCGTGTTTGATGCCTGCAGTCCTCTTGCTTGGGAGAACAAAGACGGAGATGACGTATTCACAAGATGGGCTCCCACTCTCCAAGGTATTCATCAGGTCTGTTCTTTTGCATCGGGAAGTCATAATGTTCAAGAAAGAGGTGCCAAATTTGGCTTGTACATGACAGGGTTTTCAATCCTCCAACCTACGACAATTGTGCAGGCTTGGTTTAGAGCAACTCTGGAAACCGAAGGTAGTGATATAGTCGCTGCTGTCTTCTATGCTTCAAAATCAGCTGACCCTCTCAATCCACAGCTGGATGATCCGATAAATGATCATGCATATGGATTTGGTTATGCGTGTTCAGATCCTGTACCAGGTACTTTTGGTTGGTATGTCTACATCACATCAAATTGTTAATATGGACCGAGGGGGACTATCCCCCTCTTGTTCCATATGAGTATGTTAAATGGGTGCCAACTATTGTGATAGTCCTTATGTTAGTGTTGAATTTCATCTTATTCTTGTGAGGTCTTGAAGATGGGAATTAAGCACACATTAATGAAATTCCTCATGATGAGATTTGGTGTACCTAGAGTCAAACGTATGTTGAAGAAGCAGACCGCACTCCAAGAAGTTCCTGGCATTCTCAAACCAACACAAAGGTCTCCAACTAGATTTGAGATTCCTCTTGAGATGATGAAGTTACTTCAACAGAGAGATGACATTGAAATTAGGCAAATGTTTCCTGTTAGACGTCTTTTATCAGTAATGAAGAACATTCACCTATCGGTTGATTCGATCTCTGAAAATCCTCAAAAGCCCTCTACAATTGCTTCATCTGAGTTTCTGAACCAGCTTGGAGAATATGCTCAATCTTTTGGTGTAAATCCCCTCGAATTCGTCAAGCTACCTCACGACCTTATTTTCAACAAATTTGGAGTCCTATTCGATAATGCCATTATTCTGGCTATGGAAATGAGTAAGGAAAAGATCGACAAAGCTCCGAGCCAAGTAACGTTAAACATGGTCTTTGGAACCTATGATGAACTTGGTATCGCTGCAAATAATGTTGCATTTTTTCTTAGAGAACATGGATATGCTGCTCAAGCAGACCATCCTCTGGGAGGACTGGTCTTATTTCCACCACTTGCACAGAAAGCCGGGATTGGTTGGATTGGAAAACACGGTCTCTTAATCACACCACAATTCGGACCAAGAGTTAGATTAGCTGCTGTTTACACGAGTATAGAGAATCTGCCTTATTTTGAAAAAACCGACCATAGTTGGATTGAGGAGTACTGTAAAACGGGCGGAATATGCATCAAACAGTGTCCTGCTCATGCAATTCTTGAGGAATCTATAATTCATAATACAGGTAGAATGACAAACATCAAACAACAGGAATGTTTCGAATATTTTGGCCAATTCTATGGCTGTTCTGTCTGCATTAAGGTATGTCCCTTCTCGGAATCGATGCATGCATATGAGCGGTTAAAAGTGGTGGTTAACAAGACTAAATGATGTACGATGCAGGAAGCTGTGAAACGTCAACTAGGAGAGACTGACATTCAGGTTACGCCAATTGGATTTGGTTCGATGGAGTTTGCTGGAGGCAAGAGTTTCTTCAAGTATATGTTCACTCCAATCGCACCAGAAATCCAGAATGAAGTCATCAAGACAGCTATTGATTCAGGCATGAATTTGATTGATACAGCTGAGATTTATGGCTCTGGATACGCGGAATGCTCTGTTGCTCGAGCATTGAAGGCCGCAGGAACATCGCCTGGTGAGGTTGTCATTACAACAAAGTGGTTTCCAGCTCTGAAGCGTGCTAAATCAATGCGCAAGTCTGCAAAGAAGAGTACAGAACGTTTGACTCCATATCCTATCGATCTTTATCTTGTTCATATGCCACTTTCTATTTCTTCAATTAGCACACAGATGAACGAAATGGCTGACCTACTAGAATCAGGAATGATACGTGCTGTAGGCGTTAGTAACTTTTCTGCTGAAAGGATGATTAAAGCTCACGATGCACTCGCTGAGCGAGGAATTCCTCTAGCTGCAAATCAAGTTAATTTCTCTCTTCTAAAAAGGAGTATTGAATCCAATGGCATCTTGGAAACTGCAAAGGAACTCGGGGTAACCATTATGGCTTACACGCCTTTAGGGCAGGGATTATTGACTGGTAAACTGCATCTAAATACAGAGCTCCTAGAAAAAATGCCTCGATTCAGAAGGGGTCGACTTCGTAGTGGATTGAGAAAGACAAAACAACTAATTGAATCTCTTGAATCTATAGCTCTGGAACACGATGCGACTGTAGCACAAGTTGTTCTGAGTTGGACAACCAATTGTCATGGAGATACTATCATTGCAATCCCTGGAGCTTCAAAGACATACCAAGCAGAACAGAATGCTGAAGCTATGAAAATCAGATTAACATCAGAGCAAATGGAGGTCATTTCTTCTATCTCTTACGAAATTTGAATCAAACTACTGAATTTTATTCAGGAGTATGCTTTCTATATGAATCCTATTGAGTCATAGAGATGAGTCGCTGCTTCTGTACTTGCAGCACCTAAGATAACGATTGCCTTTGCACCATGCTTTTGGAGTCTTCGAATACATTCTATGCAGACAGCTTTACCAAGTTGCTTTCTTCTATGGTCTGGATGACGCCTACAGGTTCCAACTCTGCAAACCTACTTACAGGATCGATTCGTAATGTTGTGAATGCCGCAAAATTACCATCTGGAGCTACAACAACTAGATCAAGCTCCTTGTTATAGAATTCCGCCTCGCTGTAATTTTTCGCTAAATATCGAGTCATTACTGCGCAATGTCTAAACACCGAACTGAGCACCGAATGATACTTCTCGAATTCCGTTTCAACATCAACATCCCTAATAACATAACCCTCTGGTAGTACTACTTCTGGTATTGGTAGGCTAAGAGGACGGATTCGTTCATGCTCTGCAGGTCCTTTATCCTCATACCCCAATTCTCGCAAAAGTTATTGCCGATACAAATCCCACTCATTTACACAGAAGAAGACTAGCTTATTGTCTTTATCTTTTTGGATGTTTTTAATCTGCTCTTCTAGCCAGAGTACAAGTCTTCTCTCAAGATGTCGATATTCAGGATGGATTAAGATTTGGCAATCGCCTTCAGGCTTGCGTATTGTCACAGCTACAATCTGATTGGCTGAGTCTTTTTTCTCATCGTCTTCCCAAATCTTGACTTGCTCATCTTCTTCATCTACATACTCGGAGCCACATGGACCCCGCCACATATTTTCAAACATTGATGGAATCCAGTTCTGGTACGTCTTTGTGATATTATATGTATCAATAAGAAAATCTCTGACTCTAGAATAATCTTCATTCCGGTGAAATGAGTATTTAGTGAAGGTCATGGTTATTTCAAAGGAGTGCCATCTTTGACACGAAAAAAGCGTTGAGTCAAACGCATCAAAATTGGCATCTTGTATACATAGAAAGGAGTGAGATGCTATTCCCACTAGTTCGAAATTTGAGAGTGTCATGGTTTTAAAAATCTCTCAAATCGGAGGAAGAACATTCAAGAAAATTTGCTTTTGATTGGTAATTTAATCGTGAAAGCGGAACCCTTTCCTGGTATACTGGTTACCAAAATCTTTCCCCCATGCATTTCAACCAATGAACGAGAAATCCAGAGTCCCAACCCCGTTCCTCCGGCTTTAATGGTTTCAGGATTTTCAGCTCTGAAGAACTTTGTAAATAACTTCTCCTGTTCATCTGTCGACATTCCTATTCCTGAATCTGTGACTTTGATATAAAGAAAACCATCTTTTTCTTCCGCTGAAATGCTTATTATCCCACCAGAGGGAGTGTATTTGTAAGCATTTGATAGAAGATTGATGATGACTTGATTAATCCATTGACTATCAGCTTCAACTGCCGGCAAGCTTGGATGAACAGTTACCTTCAGTTTTAATTTCTTAGCATCAATCTGAGGTCGTAATAATTCAACTGCGTTATCCACAATTTCGTGAATCTTTAGTTTACGCAGATTTAGTTTAATTGCGCCAGCCTCAAGTTGAGAAGCAACAAGAAGGCGGTTTACAATTTCAGCAAGATTATCTGCGTTTCTTAGAATGGTTTTCAGAAAATCTGTTTGTTCATTAGTGAGCTTTCCGGCATCTCCTTCTAGCATCATTTCAGTATAACCACGAATTGATGTTAATGGTGTTCGGAATTCGTGCGATACCAAAGACACAAATTCCGATTTCATTCGTTCTAACTCCCGTTCACGTGTTACA
>JAEORI010000181.1 GCA_016840965.1 Candidatus Thorarchaeota archaeon
AAAAGTATCTAAATAATGTATAATTCATCGCCATTTCAAGCCATTTTTAGCCATTTCTGGGAGTTTATCTTCGATAAGTATAATAATAACCTACATGTAATTACTAGCTAATATATCCGCGAATGGTGTTTGATATTGCTCAGAAAACCCCTTGAAGACATAATTCGAGAAGAGATTGAAACAGTCAGAGCAAGAAGAATCATACTCGACCAGCTTGAAGGAGGACTGATGACAGGAGCAGAGCTCCGAGAAAAAATTGCTACTGACATCAAAGCACAGATGGTGGCTGAAGGAGCAAGTAGAAAAGAGATTGAGAGGGTGAAGGTCACTAGTCCGAAACTCTATCATAATACACAGCGACTTGAGGAACTTGGAATCATAGTCAGTTGGAAACAATCTCAGTATCGCCTCTTTGAATTAGATCCGCGAGCAATACATCCGGTTCGTAGGGCTCTTAAGATATCAAAACCGTTAATGTATATTACTTCGCTGAACAATCCTGAGGATCAGCGCCCGTTTGTCCAGTGGCTTGTAAATAATCCACATTTCAACCCGAAGAAGCTACTAGTTTTTGTCGAGGCAAGTCAGTGGACTCGCGGAGTTTCCAGAATTGTGGACCGCTTCATTCCAGATGATGCCTTCCGACGATGGACAACAGAATGGAGAGAAGTACCAGAAAATGTCACAAGGACAGAGGATGAGCGTGAGTATGGGAGTCTTCAGATGACTGTAGATTTCATCGAGAATGAACTCCTAAACCACATTCAGACGAATGATATTGTCTTTGACCTGACACTTGGTCCTAGGCTAATTACACTGGCGATGGCAAAGCTAGCAACTGAGTACTCCATCACCGCCTTTCATGTGTCCACCTATGATACCAGTGATGCTGAAATCAGCCATTACTGAGGGATGTGATTCTTTGAAACTGAAAAAACCGATTCCCGCACTCTCTTGGAAGCCAATCCATATTGAGGAAAAACTCAGACGCCTCTTCGTCAGAGTTCAGAAAACCCAGAATATAACTCCTGTAAACAACACGAGGCTTTTGAACAAGATAGATAGATGGGTTCAAGACATGGGGTATATTCAGGACTGTCTGAAGAGAATTAGGGAAGGTCTTGTGCCAGAACTAGAGAGATTGTTTGGCGTTAGTTTTGGTTCTCCTGAATTAATACAGGTTGCAATGTTTCAGCCAAGTACGAAGAACATTTTCTTGGAGTTAGAAACCCAGTACAAAGGAGATGATGACGACCCACTCGGACAAGAGGGGTTTGGAATGATGACCAACCTGAGTGAGATGGCGAAGGTCTTAGCATTGGTCGGTGATGGGGTCATATCATCTGCAGTCATTCAACATCTCTGGAGACCGCACCTAAGTAATGCTGGAGAGATTACCCTGCGGAAAGCGGAAATAGTTTCGAACGAGAACATGGCAAAGCTCTGCGATGAATGGAATCTCTATGAATATCGCATTCATTTTGATCCTGATGTTCCAAGCAAATCAGAGATTGAGCACGACAAAGGCACACTCATAGAGGCTATCTATGGTATTATTTACATTGAACATGAATACAAGCGGGTCGTTGATCTAGTTAGACACCTGATCAATATTCAGTAAGATCGTATTCGTCTTCTCGATGCGACGGAGCATCAGAAATCGGGAATGTCTTGTCGAACCGCTTCCGTACATTCTCAGCAATCTTTGAGTCTGCATATACTCGAACCGATGGAATGGTACTTGCTTGTTGTTTCAAAATGTGCATCAATGGACGGCCCTCCTTGGTTTCATCAAGACTCACTATATCAAAGCCCTCCTCACCACCTACTAACAGCGGAATTTTCCCAAGTGTCTTCTCACCAAGTGGGGGAGAAACTACGTCTATCACCACACTACCTGGTTCATCAGATATCTCATTTTCTGCATCGACCAGTTTTTTAATGTCATGAAGCATATCACGAAGTAGATTTTGCGAGTCAGTTTCAAATGATGCAAGAGGTCGAGATATGACCACCTTGAACAATCTTCGATACCGGATTCGTGCTGCATATTCTCGGACAAAATCAATCTTAGATTCTTCCAACCACCGAAAGAGGTCTCCATCTGTCATTCTTGTGAATAGGCCTATACACTCGTTCTTCGATAGACCCTCTTCTTGCATTCTGAAGTATGTGGCTTTGGAGATCATTGCTTCAGCGAGTTTTACAGCATGATGCAGATAGAGATCACTAAACATCCAATTCCTACTAAGTATCAATGCCTCTAGCGAGTGGATGGCTTTCAACATAAAGGCACGCACATACTTGCCTTCACGATTCTTCACAACGCGATTGGTCAACATTACTCTCTCAGCTGGAAATATACCAAGCTGAACTCCGCTGAAGTGGGCATCCCTGATGAGATAATCTGTTTTGTCAATGTCTAGGGGGTGGTCTAGAAACTCTGAGAGAAGACCCATAACAGGGTCTGTGGCATGCCTTAGAAAGATGTTCACAACATACTTAGGTTCGATATCATTTTGGAAGAGAACATCAGTGAGACTGCTGTTCAGTATCAGAAACTCGCCAAGATCTAGATGATTGATACCAACCCACGCGTCCAGCGCGTACTCTATTGTGTGGCTAGTTGGGGGATGTCCAACATCATGGAGCAACGCCGCAGCTCTGAACAATTTTTGATGGTATTCGGTAAGAAGCTGTGAGAATGGAACGAAGCATGCAGTATCCAAGTCATCACAGTAATTCACCACGCGTATTGACTTCTGAGCAAGAAAGTTTGTACCGATACAGTGTTCAAAGCGCGTGTGTGTAGCACCAGGATATACCAGATGAGCTGGTCCCAACTGCCGCACATATCTCAAACGGAGCATCTCCCAAGTAGAGATAATATCAAGCTCCCAGGGTTCAAGGAGTATTGCACCATGAACTGGATCCTGAACAGCTTTCTGACGCGTGTGCTTCTCACCCATTTTTATGAAGCGATTGTGCTCTGTGGTTGCTTTCTGAATCTGTTCCCAGTCAGCCCCTTTTTGCTCACGAGCAGTTTCTATCTTAGCTTCTCTAAATCCAGTCAAGCGGATGAGTTTAATTACATCATTATCGAGATCATCTGGCATTACCTAGAGGCCCCATTAGCGTGACTCGGAGCCTGTATATAAGCCATCACAATTCAAGACTATCTTAGATCCCTCGACTTCTTCACGCGTTCTCGAGCTGCATTATACTCAAGTGTATTCTCTTTTTCCATTGTTCGACAATATTCGTTTGGTTGACAGTATCTCCAACGGCGCATGACATTGCAGGATGTGGAACCTCGTGCTTTATAGAATGGTGCGTCAATAAGATTTGTTTTGGTAAGATAAATTGCAACGGTCTTAATGCTCTTCTTAGCAAAAGCTAATCTTATACATGGAGGAGCTCGTTCCACCGTTGCCCATTGCACTATCTTAAACAACTTATACCATAGTAAACACTTCTTAGCCACATACAGAAAATCACATTTCGGACAAGTCTTGCTTTGAATTGAGAGTTCGCATAGCTCATCGCGACTCTGTTTTGTAAGACCTGGACCCCTAAGGAGATGAAACTTGATTTGAACAAAGAGTTCAGGAGTAAACGATCCAAACTCCTGTATGAATTGTCGTAATTCTTGCGTGACTATTTCTGATCTTTCGGCCCAGAGTGTTTCATCCAGATTTGGACTACAAGTTTCCTCTCTCATAGCATACTCTCATGTAGTAAAGGTAGTCTTAAGCACATCACTTCATCATCTTGGATGCCTCTTCGAACTATTGATTATATCCAATAGGTGGTTGATTTTGTCGCCCCATCAGTTAAGGCATCTTCAATTCTTGTTCTTGATTCAGGTGATAATTCCACTTCAGATCGCGAGCAGTATTCATACGTACCATCTACTTCTTCAGGCTCAGGGATGGAGGGCACGCGCAGGTTCGGGTCTGCCACGACGTTGATGTCGTGGATGCGCATGTCCAACAAGGGTTTATTGCCATACCGCAGCCCCTCGATGAGCACTGACTTCACCACTCTCGACGCGTTGTACACCGACCGCACCAGGTACTCGTAAGGCAGGTCTCCGCGCTTCGTGTAGATGCTCCCCTGCCCTGTTGCCGGGTCCCACCACATGCTGATGGTGACTGCAAAGGACTCCTCACCGTACCACAGGTAGCGGCTGTACTGTCCACCGGTCTGGGGATAGAAGACTGCTCTGAACCACCCCTCTGTCCAGCTGCTCAGATCATCGCCCCACTCGATGACATGCAGATGCAGGTCAATAAAGATGCGTAGTCATCCCGAAGAGGTTGGCTTCCTCAGCCAATAATCCTGATTAGAATATACGCCCACTTTCCTTAATTTTATGGATTCTATTTACTCGTTCATATCATCTTCCATGGAAACAGGTTCGAAACTAGTCATGGATTCTATTCTGAAAGGCAATGTCAAAGATAAAAACCACATCAAGAACAACCATGGTAATGACATC
>JAEORI010000182.1 GCA_016840965.1 Candidatus Thorarchaeota archaeon
CAAAATAATAGCCATCTTTGTTGAATCGAGATCCATCACCAGTATAGTACATAGGATCCTTGGTTTCAGGGTTCTTGAACTGGACCCAGTATGTATCGACAAATCGCTTGTGGTCACCATAGACTGTTCTCATGAGACCCGGCCATGGTTTCTTCATACAGAGATAGCCACCCTCGTTGGGACCTACAGGAACGCCATCTTCAGCGACAATCACTGGATCAACACCAAAGTATGGAAAAGTAGCAGAACCCGGAATGGTTGGAGTTGCACCGGGCAGTGGCGTAAGAATAACGCCGCCTGTTTCGGTCTGCCAGTATGTGTCAACAATTGGACACTTTTCTTTCCCAATCAGTCTGTGGTACCACATCCAAGCCTCTGGGTTGATTGGCTCGCCAACTGTTCCTAGCAGGTTTAGAGATGAGAGGTCGTGTTTCTTAACAGGTTCGTCACCAAATCTCATCAAAGCACGAATAGCAGTTGGAGCGGTGTAGAACTGAGTCACTTTCCACCTCTCGACTTCAAGCCAAAATCGATCATTGTCTGGAAAGGTTGGGACAGACTCGAACATTAGGGTTGTAGCGCCGGCTGATAGGGGCCCGTATACAATGTAAGAGTGACCAGTGATCCATCCAATATCAGCGGTACACCAGTATACATCACCCTCATGCCAATCGAAAATGTACTTGAAACTCTGAGTTGTGTAGACCATGAATCCACCAATAGTGTGAAGAACTCCCTTTGGCTTGCCAGTTGATCCCGATGTGTAGAGGATGAACAACGGGTCTTCTGCATTCATCCATTCAGGGTCACATTTATCATCGACTTTTTCGTACTCCTCATGATACCAGAAGTCTCGGCCCTTGGTCCACGGAACATCAATTCCAACTCTCTTGATAACAAGAACCTTCTCGACTATATCCAAGTCTGCAACTGCTGCGTCTGCACCTTCTTTCTGAGGGATGGTCTTGCCAGCTCTATAGTACCCATCAGCTGTGACAAGTACCTTACCCTCGCAGTCTATGATTCGATCCTTGACTGAGTCGGAGCTGAAACCGCCAAAGACGATGCTGTGTATAGCACCAATTCTGACACATGCAAGCATAATGATTGCTAGCTCAGGAATCATGGGGAGATACATTGTAATCCTATCGCCCTTCTTCACACCGAGGTTCTTCAAGACATTCGCTGCTTTATTGACCTCGCTAAGTAGCTCGCGGTAGGTATAAGTCCTTGACTCTTCTAAGGGTTCACCCTGCCAGATTAAGGCAATCTGATCTCCCTTCCCTGCCTTGACATGCTTGTCAAGACAGTTGTATGCCATATTGGTTACACCGTCTTTGAACCAAGAAAACCGAATATTCTTAATATCATCCCATTCAAAACCCTTGGTTGGTACTTTCTTCCAATAGCAAAGTTCCTTGGCTGCTTTGAGCCAGAATTTATCAGGATTTTCGACAGACTCTTTCCAAATCTTCATTCGCTCATTTTGGCTCTTTATATAGGCCTTGTCAACGAAGCTCTTTGGAGGAGCGAAAAGCCTTTCTTCCTGGCTATAAACTGTTATCTTTTTTTCTCCTGACAAGTATGTCACCTAGTACTGTCAATTTTATGACCGACGAGCAAATTATTGACTATATGAAGCGTGTCAAATATCACGTAGTTTTTTAGAAGGTGATACTTGATTCGAATGTAATTGCTAAAAATTTGGAGAGAAAAAGAGGAAGAAGGTCAAGGTATAATCCTCGACCTCCATCTTTGTTTTCTTGTCTATGCACGACGTTTGGATTTCAAGACTAGTGTGAATAGAACTGCAATGATTGCGAGAACACCAGTAACGATGAAAGCCATAAAGTATGACCCAGTAGCATCAACAATTGGGCCGGCTACAAATGCACCAGTTATGCCAGCGATTCCATAGGCTGTGAACATCACGCCATAGTTCTTACCAACATTTTTGCTACCAAAGAAATCTGCTGTTGCTGATGGGAACAGTGCAAAGTTACCACCAAAGCAAAAGCCAATCAATGATGCAATACCCATAATAGCAATCCAGCTGATGCTTATCGTTGACATCCATGCGAATGCGAACATACCTAGGGCAAGCACAATGAACATCAAAATCATGGTATTTTCACGACCTAGTCTGTCAGAAGTAGCACCCCAAACAATTCGCCCTGCAGCATTCAGTAGACTCATGACACCTACTATCACAACAGCATCTGCAGTGGCATCAATTGCTAACGCGGCAGTCTTGACATTACCCAAAGTCATCAGTCCTGCGGTAGCAGCAAATACAAACATTAGCCACAGAAGCCAGAATGTGGATGTTCGAATCATCTGGCCAGGCATCATACCAGTGCCAGCTCCATCAGCTATTGTTGGCGGAGGTGTGTAACCTGCTGGTAGCCAGCCTTCGGGAGGATTTGTGAGAAGCTGCGAACCCAATATGACAAGTATGAGGTAAACAACTCCAAGTATCAACATTGGCATTCCAATATTGGCTGTGGCTGGCACATTGTACATATTCAACAAGAACTGCTCAACATATCCAAACACCAAAGCACCAGCTCCAAAACCTGCAACTGCTATGCCTGTGATTGTGCCCTTCTTATCAGGGAACCATTTTACTAAGGCGGCAATCGGACAGACATAGGCAAACCCAATCCCTGCACCACCGATTATTCCGTAAGTGATGATGAGATAGACTGTGCCTAAAAGAGCATCCGAGCCTGTAACTGCATCGACAAAGAATGCGAGAATATATCCTGTACCTAAAAGGATGCCTCCAACTGTAGCAACCTTTCTAGGACCAACACGATCTTGCCATCGCCCTGCAAATATCATAAATAAGGCGAATGAAGCCAGACCAGCTGCGAAAGGCAACTGTGAATATAACGAGGGCCAGAGATAAACTCCTACAGGCGGAGAACCTCCATTCAGAGCAGTCTGAAAGAAGGACCACGCATAAATCGAGCCCAAGCACAGTTGTACAATGAGCGCGCCGAGAATGACAAGGTTTCTGTTACCAATTTTATCATAAGACGACATAATGAAATCCACCTGCTACCATGTCAGGTATTAAGCCGCTGGCGGAACCAACCACTCTAAAAGCCTTCCGTCTTGTCAAAAATAGAAATAAGTCACTTACAAACGCCTATATGTGAGTGGTATGCGAGAGGAACTAATTATAGGGGTGTTTTGCAGTGAGTATGATAGACTGGACTCAGAAATACAAGAAAAAGGTCGTTAATGCATCACAGGCCATTAAAAAGATTAAACGTGGAGCAAGAATATTTTTGGGAACAGGCTGTGGTGTGCCATACCACCTTGTTCAGGAATTAGCAAAACACGCAGGACAGATGGCTGATAATGAGATTGTGCATCTCCTAACGCTGGGAGACACTCCATCTGCAGATCCAAAGTTCCAGAATCAATTTAGGCATAACACTTTCTTTGTGAGCGCGAACATTCGTGAAGCGGTTTCTGAAGGACGTGCTGATTACACCCCAATAATGCTGTCCGATATTCCAGATCTTTTCCGACAGAAGAGAATGCCACTTGACGTCGCCATGATTCAGATTAGCCCTCCAGATAGAAACGGGTATAGCTCACTTGGTATTTCTGTTGATATCACAAAGTCTGCATCTGAGAGTGCTGATCTTGTCATTGCACAAGTTAATGAAAAAATGCCAATCACTCATGGAGATTCGTTTATCGATATTCGTGATATTGATTACTTAGTCCCATTTAATGAACCATTAAGAGAATTTGAGGCTGCGGAGATTGATGATACAATTGATAAAATAGGTCGTTACGTGGCCAGACTTGTTGAAAATGAATCAACACTCGAACTAGGAATCGGAGCATTACCTCAGTCAGTCTGTAATAACCTGCTGGAAACAGGAGTTCAAAACCTTGGAGTCCATACCGAGATGTTTAGTGACAGTTTGATTCCACTTATTGAGCAAGGAGTTGTGACAAATAAGAAGAAGAGTCTTCACCGCGGCAAAGTGATTGCTAGTTTTGCCATGGGCTCCGAAAAACTGTACAACTATATTGATGATAATCCGATGTTCCAGTTTCATGATACAGCATACGTGAATGACCCCTATGTAATTGGTCAGAATAACAAGATGATTGCAATAAATTCAGCGCTGGAAGTTGACCTTACGGGTCAAGTTTGTGCTGACTCGATAGGCCACAGTTTCTACAGCGGTATAGGAGGTCAAGTTGACTTCATTCGAGGTGCAAAGAGGTCCAATGGAGGAAAGGCAATAATCTGTATGCTCTCTACTGCAATGGATGGTACAGTATCACGAATTGTCCCTCGACTGAGTGAAGGTGCAGGAGTAGTGACAACCCGTGGAGATGTTGACGTAGTCATCACTGAATACGGTCTTGCGACACTCCATGGAAAGACAATTAGAGAGCGGGTTCTCTCCCTCATCGCGATTGCCCATCCTAAGTTCAGAAATGACCTACTTGAAACTGCAAAGAAGATGCATTATGTCTTCGAGGACCAAGTTCCTTTTCTTGTTCAAGGAACATATTTTGCCTCAGAGTATGAAATACAGGAGAGGTTCAAGACTGCTGATGGACCAATTGAGGTCCAATTCAGGCTAATCAGACCAGATGATACAGATAGAATCAAGGAACTCTTCTATGATTTGAGTGAAGAGAGCATCTACTTCCGGTTTCTTACTCCATTGAAGTCATTACGTCGACAGACACTACAAGATTTCTATAACGTTGATCAAGCAAGTGATATCAGTGTAGTTGCTGTTGTGAGATCTGGTGAAGATGGAGAAATTGAGAAGATTATAGGTGCTGGAAGATACCTTCTGAATAGAAGCACGAATGAAGCAGAATTTGCTTTGCTTATACAAGATGAGTATCAGGACAAGGGAATTGGCACATTCCTCCTCAACCATCTCATGAGAATTGCAAAGAGTAAGGGGGTTGGAGCATTTATCGCATATGTTCATCCTCAAAACCAACCAATGATCCGGTTTATTCACAAAACTGGAAAAGTGGTTGAGAGCAAACTCTCAATACAGGATGAGGAGTATATCTTTCGACTCAAGTTATGAGAGTTGAGTCCGTGTCAAGAGTATTCCTCATGGGTAAAACTGCGATTGCAAACTAGATGTAGGAATGACGAATCTGAGCTAGACGCCCATTGACATGAATTGTTTCAAGGAAGGTTGATAGTGAATCATTTGGAAATTCATACCCTTGATCAATAATCTGCTGTTTCAGACTTTTGAATATCTCAAGCACCGTTTCAAACTTCGGATCATCCAGAGCGTCACAGAAAAGCTGGTAGGTTTCATCGGACATGCCCATATGCTTCACATGAGGCGTCCACCATTTCAGTGGTGGTGTCCATGATTTCTGCGTAGTGAACCATAGATTGACAGCTGCTACGACCGCACGAAAAGCATTTAGCTTTGAGTCATACGTGTATCCTCGTCGTTGGTTGATATCTGTGTAGCCTAGAGCACCGAGTAGCGTACAGTATTTGTTCTTGAGACGGTCAAGATGTTCCTCATCTGGATATCTAGCAAGTTTTTGTCGCCACTCCTCTAGTTTGCCCGTGGGATCGTGGATTACAACTCCCTCAACATATGGAAAATGGTCCATGTCCAAGGGAGAGTCTAATTGTTGTCTGAACCAAGCATCGGATATTGGAGAGAAGTCAATGACAAGTTTTCGTGGTTCAACGGACTCATCAAACTCTAGCCAAATTGTATCCTTCAATTCAAGGCTATCATAATACTCTTCAGTAACATAGATCAGAGCGTCCCAGTCAGTGGTCGGTGCACCAAAACCTGTAGCCCTGCTCCCCCAAATCATCACTCCTAGTACATGGGATTCTTTTACCAATCCCTCAAGACGATTGCGGACCATCTTGTCGTCTATCTCTGCAATGCTCTTCACAATTGGAATTTGGATTTCACTCATTAGCTGTCGCCTTAGTCGGTTTTTGTAAGTTATGAACATTAAAGCATGATTGTTTGCGCGAGAAAAAGGGAGTTTGATACAAGGATATAGTTACTAAAGCGACAACAAAAAGTGAAGGCGCCACACCGCCGGGAAGCGGAAACGACAGACACTAAAAATAGTGATTAGGGACCGTGGCGCTCAACATATAGGAGTTCTACTCAGGTCTAATAAGGACCTAGAATTTTGACGAGATTAAATTAAGCATGTCTGACAAACTAGTATGACAGACACGGCATTGGTTTCATTCGTGAAACAATTTACAAGAGAGCAGCTTCAAGCTATTGATTCCGCCCTACGTATTCTTGATCCAGATGAGTATCGAGACTATCACGACCAGTTCGGTATATGCAATGCTCCGGACTTCATTGAATCATTAAGAAAAGAGATTCGTGCTGCTCTTGAGAGGGCTATCGAAACTTAGTCTATGCGAGGAGAAATTCCGGTGGAAAGAGAATAAAATACTCAATGACAATGGAGAGGACAATACCTCCGAAGATAAGTCCCTTCCCTCGCTTTGGATTGACATCTGCAAACCAGAGTATAGCACCAATGAGTACTATGATAACCCCTGATATCTGACCAATGAAAATCAGAAAATCCCAGATCTCGATGAGATATGCACCTATCATCTGTGCAAAGTTTTGAAGTGGAGATTGCAGCAGTAGATGATCCATTTTCTCAACTCAGCACAGAGTTCTCATGTCTAGATTTAAGGTCCTAGAGATTCTGGAACAGAGCAAAATCAATATGGTTTCACAAGATGATTGAACTTGGTGAATCAATGGGAAAAAATGACTATCCAAAGAAAGTAAGTTGGAGAGAGACTACTCAAAGGTGCAGTTGGTGTGGAAAACCAGAAGTGCGTTTCTTATATAGCGGAAAAAAAGATCAATATTGCTCGTTCAGATGTAATGCAGGTGGGATGTACCCCCGTTCTGTGTTGATTTCCATTGCATCGTCTATGTTGATATCTATTCTAATTTTTGTTTTCGTCGCGATGCAAGTAAGTCATCCATACACACCGATACCATCATTTTTTGGATTGGTTCTAGCAATACCGATAATTTTGAATTTCATGTTTATTTATACAGCATATGTTGGCAGGGTAGTAGTAAGGGAGAAACAATCCGGTATTGACCACAATATCTATTATTCAAGCGAAAATGGTGGGTCTAGGGATTCATTCTCTCAACCTGAACCATAGTATCCGAATCTAGATTTAAGGTCATAGAGATACTTCGCTCGCGAAGACTAATACTCCATAGAACTTACGTGCATTAGTAGTTAGCAACACTAAGATTTCAGTTATCGCAAAGAGGTCAATGAGAAAGAACAAGATTACAAAATAAGGTGAGGAGAAGATTAGCATCAATATTGTAGTTGGGGCTAATAATAAGATCACCGTACTCGATGCAATCCCATATCGCCAGGCATTCGAATTACGTTTCCACATCCACCTCGTAGTAAGTATATCTAATGCGCCTATAATAAAGTAGATTGATGGTGGTAGTATCTGGATGAGGTCTATCCCTGGTGGACTAGGACGATTAGCAAATTGAATAAAAAGCATCCAATTGAAGACGATAAGAAGCATGCCTCTGGTGGCTTGGAGTAAGGTACCTAATATGACACCATTTGATCTTGGTGGACGAGTTCTAAATTCCTTTTCAGAGAAGTCCCTCAATTTCTTGTTCCCAGTCATTAATCAGATTCGCAGTTTTTCTGTTTTACGGTCAAAGAATGAAATAGATGGGCAGTGCTGAACCCGGTTACTCAACTGTAGCTAAGCAAAAACGTTTTTATCCAGACCGAACCAGCAACTCTTACTCACGGGCCCGTGGCTTAGACTGGTTATAGCACCGCTCTGATAAGGCGGGGGTCGCGTGTTCAAACGCTTTGGTGTCTGCACCTCAGCTGGAACTCACGCCGGGCCCACCATTTTTCCTCATTTTTTACTTCAAGCCGATGATCTTTTGATGTGGGGTTTATTTGTCAAAGACTAGGGGACTAGAGTCGGAAACAGTTTAGTGTCAGTATTATTGAGTCACTTACATGAAAAAACTAGTCATTGTTGGGATTCTGGTTATTCTTGTTCTTGTCGTTGGAATATTGTTCTTGTTGGGGAGTATCAATTGACAAATCAAGGGCAAGTTTGATATTGAGTGAGATTCGGCTTTGAATTTTTAATATGCATATTTTAGTGAGAGTAGCATTTGCTCTTACAATACTTCAGGAACAATTTTCCTGATGAACGATAGGGACTCTCTTGTTTCATTCATATTCAGTTCAAATATAATTGGACCATGAAACTTGTCTTTTGCCAATTCCAATAGAAACTCACGTAGCAATTTCTCACCCATTATTCCCCTTCCAAGAGGAACATGGTCCCCATGAACAACCGTATCATCATCCATAGCAGCATCCTGTAGATGGATCTCAATGATTCTATCTTTGTGTGTCGCATAGAAATCCATGACTAGTTCAGTACCTGACATCTGTGCGAGTAAGTGTGCAGTATCGAAACAGATGCTAGTGTCTAAATCATCGACTACCTCTCTCAAGACATGATATGGAAAATCCACATTCTCAATAGCAAGTTCGCGTGGATTGATCTCTGTTCTACTGACTATTTCTTCAACACTTGCTGCGGTAAACCCAGCCAATAGTTGCCGAATCAAACGAACCAGATTTGAATCATAATTCAGGTTTGAAAAACCAGCGGCGAGGTCACCTGACGCATGTAGAACATAAGCTTCAGGCTCAAGTGGTTTGGCAAGTTCAATAGCTTCAATGATACTATCAACACTACCTTTTCTCACTTGTTCGTTGAATGTAGCCAGTTCTATTGACCAAAATGGGAGATGTACAGTGTAGGAGTGACCTAATTCTTCTTTCAGATCTACTAGTTGGTTAATTGATGCTGGTGTAATCGAACCTGGGACTATGTATTTCGCATCCATTGTGATTTCTATAACTGAATAGGAAACTGACATAGCATCTCTTACAATATCCACTATGTCGAGTCGTGAGAAGTCTGGAACGCCATCGATAATAACTTTGTTAGCTACTTCCTGAAACTCCAGAGCGGTTATACCAAACCTCAAGGACATAATTCAAGCAACTCCATTCATCCCAGTGACAAATCCTCCCGATAAAATGTGCCATGGTGTGAAAGACATATACGTTGGTTCTTCATCCATGATTGCAGTGACAACAATGACAGTTACCATTCGATACTTAGCACATGCAAGTTTCCAAATCAAAGATGGAAATCAGAATATCTACATTGATCCTTCTACTAAGAGCACTGGTCTCAAGAAGGATGCTTTTCAACCAGCAGACCTAATCTTGGTCACTCATGGACATGAGGATCATTTTGACAAAGATCTAATCAAGAAGATTCGTAAGCCTGGGAATCCTGTGCTTGCTTCAGAGAGCCTAAAGAAGGAGCTGAAAGGAGTAGCAGTATGGGACATGAGCCCAGGACAGTACATGAAGATGCTATTCAGTGATGCTGAAATTTGGGCAACTGAAGCATATAATGTAAAGAGAGTTCGACCTAATGGGCAGCCGTTTCATCCTAAAGGATTTGGCATGGGATTCATCCTGAAGGTTGGGGAGAAGAGAATCTACCACGCCGGCGACACTGATTTGATTCCTGAGATGGAAAGACTGGCAGAGGTCGATGTGGATGTAGCTCTTCTTCCCAGTGGAGATACATACACGATGGATGTCAATGAAGCTGCAGAAGCTGCATTGATTATCAAACCCAAGGTCGCAATCCCAATGCACCTGAAAGGAGCTGATGCAACAGTCTTCAAAGAAAAGGTGGAGTCCAAGTCAAATATCAAAGTATTCATTCTTGGTGAAGGGGAAGAATATACTTTGGAATAAAAGAGCAGGTAGCTGAGCTACCTGTTCATTCTAAGCGTGTTTGTCTTTACATTTTTCGAAGAGCATGAGATTCTATGACAGGATCCACTTCAAGGACTTCAACCTTGAGCATCTTGTCACCCTGACGGATGCTCTTGACAACATCCATACCCTCTACTGTTTTTCCAAAAACTGTGTGCCCACCATCTAGGTGTTTGGTCTTTTCTCTGGTTAGTACTATGAAAAACTGACTTCCTCCGGTATCTTTTCCAGCATGCGCCATCGAAAAGGACCCAGGTTCATGTCTTTGTCTTGGGCCTTTGGTTTCACATGGTATGCGATATCCAGGGCCACCAGTGCCATTGCCTATGGGGCAACCTCCTTGAATGACAAACTCTGGGATGACTCTGTGAAAGGTCAAGCCATCGTAATATCCACTCTGTGCGAGTGTCACGAAATTTTTGACCGTGTTTATTGCATCGTCAGTCCATAGTTCCCCAATGATGTCCCCACGATTCGTCTGTATCTTTATTCTTGTTGGCAAATACAATCGCCTCTCTATCTCGGTCGTCCCTACCTTCTTAGAAGTTCCGGAAGACGCGATACTTATCACGGCGATGCCTATCTGCTTATTAGCAATTCTTGAGCTTCTTGCATGAGCACATGACTATCGAGAGAGAGTACACCGAAGGCAGGACTACGTTCCTAAGTGCAGATGTTGACCATTATAGTGGACAAAAGAAACAACCAACTGCAAGCATGCCTGTGTTCTATAATCCAAGAATGCAACTGAACAGAGATCTCTCTGTACTCTTTCTAAGAGCCTACATGAAGAATAACCCAGTTGATCTAATGTGTGAACCATTGACCGGCTCTGGCGTCAGGACTCTGAGATATCTCAATGAGTGTCTAGGTGATTTTAGGGCGATATTGTGTGATGCCAATCCACTAGCTGTAGAAACAGCACAAAAGAATGTTGAAGCGCTTAGATTTAGTAATCGAGCTGAAGTCATCCATGGAGATGCTAAATTGTTGTTGATGTCAAAATCAAGAGCGCGTCGTTTTGATTTTGTTGATATTGACCCATTTGGGACGCCAGCACCATATCTCTATCCAGCTATACAGTCAATAAATCCAAGGGGAGGTTTACTGGCAGTTACTGCAACTGATATGCCAGTTCTGTGTGGAGTTCATCCTAAAATCGCTCTAAGAAGATATGGAGGGTTCTCTGCTCGAACGCCATATACCCATGAGGTTGCAGTTCGACTTCTCAATGGGTTCATCTATAATGTTGCAGGTGCTTGTGATTGTTCGATGGAACCCTTTGCGGTATTAAGTACGGATCACTATGTGAGGACCTGGGTAAAGATTGAAGCAAATAGAACGGAGGCGAACCTTCAGGCTGACGAGATTGGTACTATCCTCTATTGCACAGGATGTATGCATTCAGAGGTGAAGGCACTCTCTACTAAAGTAGGAGATTCAAGTTTTGAACACAAGATGGAGGGATGTACTGGATCTATTCGTATTGCAGGACCTTTGTGGATTGGGAAATTATTTAGGAAAGAATTTCTCAATGACACCATAGAAGCACGTACAGAAAATGATGGCGGAACCTATCATCGAAGAGTTCCGGATATACTTGAAAAAATGTTGGGGGAATCTACGCTCACAAACAGACCATTTATTGACATTCATTCATTGTGTGATCTATACAATTTGACACCACCCAAAAACCAAATCATTATCGATGAGCTAATAGAACAGGGGTTTGAAGTTGCTAGAACCCATTTCAAATCCACAGCAATTAGGACAACTGCTCCAGTGAGTGAGATAACGAGAATCATAATTGAGTATAACAAGAGGTAATTACACGATGGGACGACCACGAGGTGGGCAGAGAGAACGAAAGAAAGAGCATTATTATAGAGCCGCCAAAAGAGAGGGGTATCGGAGTAGGTCTGCGTATAAGTTGAAGCAGATTGCCAAGAGCCATAGACTCCTTCTAGGAGTAGATCGAGTAGTTGAACTCTGCTGCAGCCCAGGGGGATGGACCCAGGTCCTAAAGGAGCTTGATAATAGTCTTCAGATTGTTGCTGTGGATCTAGATATGATGTCACCACTTGAAGGTGTTAAGTTCATTCAAGGAGATATTCTTGACGAAAACGTGATTGAAAAAATAAAGACACTCACTGGAGGTACTGTAGATCTTGTACTTTCAGATTGTTCACCTAAAGTGAGTGGACATTGGGACTTGGATGTAGCCAGACAATTATCTCTTGCAGAAGGAACCATCAAAATCGCACATAGAATACTAGGAACCAAGGGAAAGGTATTAGCTAAAGTTTTCCAAGGCCCTGGATTCCAAGAGTTCCTTCAGTCAGTAAAAAACAGATTCAACTCAGTGAAGCTGATTAAACCAGATGCATCGCGTAGAACTAGTGCTGAAATCTATCTTTTTGCAACTGGACCGCGTGGAGGAAGCCCCCAAAATGTTAGTTAGCTAGTCGCTTTGCCCAAGTCAGCGCCTAACCATTCCTCAAGCTCTCTACATGTGACTGGAGAGTCCGGCTGTCTAATTCCGCATCTGCCGATCTTCAGGCAATGGAAACACGGGCAACCATTCATGTCGGATAGACCACCGGCATCAGCATCATCAACAACTGGAGTTTTTATGATGTATCTTTCTTTTTCGAGTTCTTGTTTCTGCATTATTCGTCCCTCAGACGTTAATGTGGTGATTATTTCTGCTATCTTTTGAGAGTCGATACCTAGCCTATCCGCGAGTTCCCCGATGAGTAGACCATTCTCACCTGCGTCGCGCAGTGCGTCCAGGATTTGGTCGTTATCATCTTTCATTTAAATGACCTTGAATAGACACGTGGCAACATCAAACGAACTACACAAGATGATATTTAATTATCGGAAGCTGCTAACCATTATCGTCAAATGTCGTATTTACTTAGACATAGCTGTACACTAATGTACATCAATTTTTCTTTAGATAGAGCATCTGGCCAACTATTTTTGACGTGTCAAATTTGGGTCGAGGGCGGACTGAAACGTAGGGTTCTTTTACAGGTCCAAAGACATCAATGATTTCACCAACTTCTTGCGCTTTCTTATCAAGCACAACAGAACGAGACCCAACTGGTGGTGTTTTGTCTGTGCGTAGAATTATGGATCCACGCTTAGAAATGTGAAGAACCTTTCCCAAACGTTTCAAAGGACACACTCTCTTAGAATTATTTTCTGCGTTTCTTCTTTCCCTTTTTCTTCTTTTCAGCGAGAATTCGGGCTGATTCTCGTTGAGCTACAGCTCTTCGAACCCCTTTAGCGAGCATAAGCAGCACTCGTTTTTTCTTATGTTTCTCAGGATTTGCCACAAGTAGGTAGCCATTATATTCCGTAAACCCACGAGGGTGTTCTTTGTCAGGTCTGCTCTCATATTCAAAGCCTGATGATTCAGCAGCCATTTCTAGGGTTTTCAAGGTGACATTTGAAGCAGCCAAATTACTTGACACTTTGCGGCCCTGCATTCTTGTAAGATTCTTCTCAAAATACGCAGGCCAAACGATTAGCATCCCATCGTGTTTTTTCATTCCAAGCTGCTTCCAAGTTCTATACATTCTCTCCAGTTCTGATGCTCTTTTTACCTTTCGCATCTGAAGATTGATTTTGAAAGCATTATTGAGAAATGATGAACTTGATAAGTCAGTAAGCTAGCCACCTAACAACAGAACCAGAGGATGAAAGATACTTGACCAGAAAGAGCAAGGATATCTATTTTGCAGAGATTGCTGATTTGGTTTCATCACGGAGTACTTGCTTGAGAAATCAAGTAGGAGCTGTTATCGTTAAAGATTCGCAAATTCTTAGTACAGGATATAATGGTGCTCCAAAAAAGCTTCCACACTGCGAAGATGTAGGATGCATTAGAGAAGAGCTTGGTGTAAAGCCTGGAGAACGTCACGAGTTGTGTAGGGGTCTGCATGCTGAACAGAATGCCATCATTCAAGCAGCATTTCACGGAGTGAGCGTGAACAATGCCAAAATCTACTGTACTACCCGACCTTGCAGTATCTGTACAAAGATGCTCATCAATGCAGGTATTGATGAGATAATCTACATTGAGGAATATGAGGATGAACTTGCTGCCCAACTTGCGGAAGAAGCAGGTCTCAGTCTACGTCGTGTTGAAGTTCCAAGAAAGTATGGCAGGAATTCAAAATAGCTCTATCCGCGAAGCGATCATCTGGAAAGGTTAAAGAAGAAGATTGGTTTCTTCCATCTTGAGTGGGTGTCGTCATATGGGAGAACTTCAGAACCTAATTAGTATTCATGACTTGGATAGGAAAATGATAGATCATATCCTTGACACTGCAGCAGAGATGGAGTCAGTTGCAGTGAATCGAAGTAAGATCCTAGACTCAAAAATCATGGCGGTCTTATTCTTCGAACCTTCTACACGTACGCGCCTCTCGTTTGAGAGTGCGATGCTTAGACTTGGTGGAAGTGTTATTGGTTTTGCAGAAGCAGGGGTGTCAAGTGCCGGTGGAAAAGGAGAAACTCTTGCTGATACAATACGAACTGTTGAAAGATACGCGGATGTCATTGTTATTCGCCATCCATTAGACGGATCCGCAAGGGTGTCTGCTGAGTTTTCCAAGATTCCTGTAATAAACGCTGGTAGTGGTTCTGAAGAGCATCCAACCCAAGCTTTGCTTGATCTCTATTCAATTCGTAAAATGAAAGGGAAAATCGATGGTCTCTCTATATCTCTCTGTGGAGACCTCAAGTATGGTCGGACAGTTCATTCGTTGGGAATGGCACTTAGTCATTATGATGTCAAAATGAAACTTGCTGCACCTCAGGCACTCAGGATGAAGCCAGCTATCATTGAACAGATGAAAAAATCCGGAGCTGACGTAGTGGAAGTGGAAACCGTCGAAGAGGCCGTGAAGGACGTTGATGTGATATATACAACGCGTATACAGAAAGAACGTTTTCCTGATGTTCGAGAGTATGATAAAGTGAAAGACAGATTCCGAATTACAGCAAACGATTTGGCATATATGAGGGAAGACACCATAATATTACATCCTCTGCCAAGAGTTGATGAACTGGATCCTGAAATTGATAATACACCACATGCAAAGTACTTTGATCAGGTATACAACGGAGTTATTCTAAGGATGGCGGTGTTAAAGCTAATCCTCGGTTAAGTCGGTTCTATCGCTCTTAAGTCACGTGTCAGGGTTTCAACAGACCCGGCTTTGCTAACTGCCAAGGGGATACGCATTTGTTCAGAGAGATCCAATGCCAGCCTATCAACCTCGGAAACACCATGAAGGATAACGAGAGATGGCTTGAACTCTTGTGACTTGATAGCAATCATTGGAGCTCGACCCGTATTTACATTGGTGAATAACAGACACCTCTCTGTTGTAGCCCCGAAAAGTTTCAGGAATGCGTCGCTACTCAGCTCTTTCACTGCTCGTTCTACATCGACCAGAGTATAACCATAAATTTCCCTGTCAAGAAGTTTTTCTCCTGTTTTTACAACACATTTCAGACGTTGGCAGAACTCTTTTGCTGTGAGAGGAGTGGAAAAGTCACTCATCGCTAAGACAATATTGAGATCAACAAGACTGACGTCCATGAGTCGGACAAATGCAGCAACGACTTGACCACCATTTCGTTCATCTAGTGTAAGCAATGCCATGACAAAACGCTGTATCGTTGAAGTACCTGGAGATTTTCTTCGTCCAGATTCATAATCACTAATCACACTTGGACTGATATCAAGATAGTCTGCAAGAAGAATTTGTGGTAATCTGAATCGTTCTCTCCAGATTCTCATGGTCTGCCCGGGGTGTTCTGATAAAGTAATTTCACCAGCAATGCGACGAGCAAGACGCTCCCGGACAGACGATTGATACGACATTGAACGAAGTTTCTAGTGTTTTGAACATAAGGATTTCGACTATTGACGATGTAATAGTCCGTTAATAAATAGAAACAGGTCACAATTATGGAAAGTAGAAGAATTAGTGGTGGGCCGGCCCGGATTTGAACCGGGGATCCCTTGGAGTCTTGCTAACGGACATCAGTCCGTATGACCCAAACCAAGAATCATAGCCAAGCTAGACCACCGACCCTTTCGATGGTTGAGCACCCAGTTACGGTTATAAGAATAGCGTTGGCATCAACTAGAGATTTCGAAGATTACGCCATGGTAAGGTTCAAGGTGGAGAGTAGTATCTTTGATTGGAGATGTGTCAGCTATAGTAGAGAATAGAAGCCTTGATTTTGAGTCTATTTCCCTGGTCTGCACTGGTTTTTTTGAGAGGTTCATCCAGATTTGAACTACCTGTTCATTGACTACCCGTTGGTAGGAGAGAAGATTCCCAAAGAGGAATGAAGGTAAGAGATGTAATGAGCCAGAGTGGAGAGCAGGTATGTTCTTGCGAAGTTGTAGAAGGGATTTGTAACAATTCAAGAGGGAATTAGAATCAGACTTTTCGGAATCAACATTGAGTGTTTCATGTCCTGGACTAACGGGCAACCATGATTTCACATCCTCTGGGCAGAAACCAGCGTTTGGGGAGGAGTCCCATTGCATTGGAGTCCTGCAGTTATCACGATTGAGTGATATAGAGCCACTTCTTGTGATTAGGTTGACGAGAAACTGAGGAAGCCAGCTGTATTTTTGACCAACAGGGTCTAGTGCAGTCTTCAGAGGAAGTCTGTGATTTGATATTCCAATCTCTTCGCCATAATAGATGAAAGGGACCCCTCTCGCTGTTAACTGTAACATAGCATTGAGCTTGGCTTTATCTTGATTGTTTCCTAGTTTGGTGATTCTTCGTACTTGGTCATGATTTGAGAACACCCAAGTAGGAGTGTAAGGTTCAGAAAAAACCTGTTCATACCTACTGATTAGTCTTCGAAGTTGCTCAGAGTCAAGTTTCACATCCAATGACTGGAATTGGAATGTCATATGGAGACCATCAGTTTCATCTTCGTTTCTTATTTCGCCGCAATACTTTTTGAGCATTTCAAGGGAGGCTGTTATCTCTCCAACTAGAAACCGTTCAGGGTCTGAGTATTCATCTATCACACCCTTAAGTTCCTTTACGAAATCAAAATTATCAGGATGATTGGTAGTGTGGATTTTATTTTGGAAAAAGCTCTTGTCATCGTCCTCTGATGGAAACATCTTCAGAGCAAAAGGATTGTTTTGCAGGGCTTCGTCTTCAAACACGGTATTGATTATGTCCAAACGAAAACCATCTACTCCTCTGTCGAGCCAGAAACGAATTGTATCAAACATCTCTTGTCTCACTTCAGGGTTGCGGTAGTTGAGGTCTGGTTGAAAGGGGAGAAACTGTGCCCAATACCACTGATTGGTTTGCTTGTCATAGTGCCATCCAGAACCACCTACAATGGCTTTCCAGTTGTTTGGAGGTTTCCTTCCGCCTGATTTTTTCCCATCACGCCAGATGTACCAATCTCGCTTTGCATTATCTCTGCTTGATTTTGATTCGATGAACCATGGATGTTTCTCACTAGTGTGATTGAGGACGAGGTCAAAAACAACATACATCTCTCGATTATGAGTCTCTTGAATTAATTTCTCACAGTCGGACATTGTCCCATATTCGGGAGCAATATTTCGGAAGTCACTGATATCGTAGCCAAAGTCTGCTTGAGGACTTGAAAAGAAAGGAGAGAACCAGATTGTGCCCACACCTAGATTCTGTAGATAATCTAACTTCGAGATAATACCAGGAATATCTCCAACTCCATTTCCAGTGCTATCCTTGAAGCTTCGAGGATAAATCTGATACACAGTGGTCTTTTTCCACCATGGTGAGTTACTAGTAGTCTTTGACACAGTGGACACCTTTACGGGCTAAATAGAGCCCTCTTCTTTTCTCTTCTCACCTCAATCATTCATGAGATAACATGAGTTTTTCAGGCAGGAATAAGGTCTTAACAGCTGGGGGGTATTCAAATATGAGTAACATGAGTCTGCTTGGACCTGACGATTTCGACTTGGATAGAAAAGGTCGAAAGAAAAAGCTAGCAAAGGATTTGGCTCCTTCAGTAGCTAAAGAGATTGAAAAATGGCTAGATAGAGAAGATGATCCTGAGGCTTTTAAGAGAGTTTCAGAACTGGTAGGTCCGGAAGAGGCAGCTCGTTTGTTTAGTCGACGTCGACAACATGGACAAAGATTGAAACCTAAAGGCTTTCTGCTCGAAGATTGATGAAGTGATGAATTGACAACAGATACACACGACCTTGATGAGCACACACGTCAGAGTAATCTCAGGACATCGCTGGCTTTTATTCGAACGATTGATGCAGAGAAAAGAACCCATTTAGCAGAGCTTCGCACGGGAATAGGTATCCTGACAATACCACTGTCTCTTTTGACCATCCTAATTGCTACATCGAATTATTACTCCGTTAGTCATGTTCTAGGCCTCATCATAGGTTTCATCGTCGGGATAATACTGCTTTTCTTGATTGGAGGGAATCTTGTCATATCATCACTTAGAAAGATACGCTCAGATGATCGACTTCGATTGGAATGCGATGACCTCTCCTATCTGGTTGCTGAGTTCAATAATGATCAATAGAAAAGGTGTGACCAAATCGGGATTTGTGGCGTATTCTAGTTATCATCCCAATCAGGATGTTGAGGTATTCGACTAGTTCGGATATAGTCTGTCACAGCCCAATACCATAGTGCAAAAAACACGATTACTAGGTAGTATCCAAATATGGCAAAAGTTCCACAAATTGCAATACCGATACCAGTTACTGTTGTTTTAGCCCAAGATTTCTGTAGCCATACAGGTAGGCTTGCACAAAGAGATATTATTCCAAAAAATATCACGAAGATTCCAAAAAGTGGATGGAAAGTATATGGGTCAGTTATTGTGAAGTAATATATCTGAATACCAGTATAGATTAGTAAAAGCCCTATTAGAACCATTAAGATAGTGGCATTTTTGACACCAGGAGGCTTTTCAACCTCATTCAATGATTTTTCCTCAATTTGATGTTTTCATTATCTTTTGCCTAGAATTCCTGATAGACTTTCCTAGTTATGATAGTTTAAGAGTAATTCAAGTAGCTGTTTGATTAGTAGTTTGAGAGAACGGAGCCCTTAGCGAGATGTGGAATCTCAATCCATGGTGCGAACATTTCTTGTAATATCAATGGTTGAAAGAAGGTTTGAGCTTCAAGGGAATTGCGCTGTAAATAAGTCATATAGTTACTTGGAGTCTAAATTTATTGATTCAGATATCTTGAGTTGACAAATATGACAACTAAACTCAAAATCACTGTTATGAAGACCTTTACACCAGAGGAAGTATTCGGACACAAGATATTACGAGATGGTAAGGCAATAGAAGCATGTAGCTACAAAGTGGGAGAGGAGTTCATCATGGACAACCATCTCGATAGACCGAAAAATTTCTGTGGCCAAGCTTGGCAGGATATCTATCCCACTCTGGTGACATATTATTATGGGGGGGATTACGACTATCCCGAACTGGGCGTAACTTACCAGCCGTGTGGTGATGGAATAAGACCAGTCATCTTCAAAATAGAAAAGATGAGCGAATAAATAGGAAAGAGTGAAGCTTTCAGGCGGGATTCAACAAGCTAAATAGGGAATAAGCGAAGTGACAGATTTGGTGAGTGGGAGTAATAATGTTTACACTCTGGATTATTATGGCATATTTCGTGTTTCGAATAACTTTCCAGTTAGCTATACGTGAAGGAACAGAGTCAGTATACTCACTCAGAAAAAAAATCATTGGAATAGGATTGCTTTGGCTACCTATTGTAGTAGTGCAATACTCGTTTTCTGTCGCAAATTACAAACCATGTTCAATGTGTGCTCCACCAATGCCTGTTGCATTCTTTTTAGGTTGGATAGCATTTCTAGTTACTGACTATCTCTATCAGATTCTGATGCTTTCTAGAATCCAGACGCTGCAACAATAATCAATTGAATTATGATAATAGGAAAAGTGGAGCCTCAGACGGGATTTCAAACATCAAAGATTATGTCCACTAATAGATCAAGTCCTGCTCTTCCAAAATGCCTTTGCTTCTTCTTCTAATTTATCTAATCTATCATAATAATCAGGAAATTCTTTTAGATGAGCTAGAGCGATTTTACCGGTTGTCAATGGATTGTCGTCTGTAACATTTGTTTCTTTGTCCCGTCTACCATGTTCAAGTTCAACATCCATGCCCATTCTAAATTGTTCTACATCAAACCTGTCCCACTTAATCCCGAGCTTTTCTCCTATTTCCTTCGCCTCATCAAGTGTGAACGATTTTCTTCCAGTCATAGATTTGTTCTAAATATACCTCGATATATCTACTTTGAAATCGATTCGAGAGAGAACAAAAAGTGGAGCCCCAGGCGGGATTTGAATTCGCGCTCCATGGCGCAGACGTCCATGAAGTCCCGCGGCCTCCTCCTTACCAAGGAGGCGATCTAACCGGTCTAAGCTACTGGGGCATCCTTTTGACAACCCAAAAGGTGTCACTTCGCCTTCCGCATGAGAATCGGTGATAAAGATTTCTACAAGGTTCTCTATTCATTAAAAAATCGTAATGTCCAATAGAGACCTCTTCAAAAGTGACCTTATGAGAGGCGAGATTGAATCTATAGGTCAGGTATTGTTCTGTCAAGATGGAAACAGAGAGGCATTCATGGAGATTATTTCGAGGCTTGACCTCAAGGAACCTGTGGTAATCAAGCCCAACTGGTCGAATTCAGAAGTCTATACTGAAGCTGAAGTACTGGATTGGATTTTATCTGCGTTGAACTGTGAGAGAATTGTTGTAGAAAGCTACGCACATTACCGAAGCCCAATCTACCGAGATCATAAGGGGGCTTTCGATGAGGATTTTGAAAAGAAGTTAGCGGCGCAAAAACGGAAAGATTTGCAAGAGAACGACAGATGGTTTCTGGAAATATCTCGAATTGGAGATGTTCTAAAGAAACATGATGTTGAGTATCTCAATCTCTCAAAGGAATTTTGGTCTAAACAAGTGTGTGATCCTGACCAAATCAGAAGAATTGTAGAATCACGCTTCGAACCATTGGTAAATGAGATTATGTATTCGATGGTACCAACTAGAATCTTTGAGATGAGAGGAGGCACTCTACTGAGTCTAGCTAAGCCCAAATTGAGTGACCAAGCAATAGGTGTCACCCTCTCAATCAAAAATCTATTCGGTGTAATCCCTACCCCCTATAGAGGGAAATTCCATGGAGTTAATGATGTAAAATTAAACGATAGTATCATGGATATCAACAAGATCTATCATTCCCTCTTTGATGTACGAGGAGTTGTGGAGGCAGTCTTCTCAACATCAGTTTCGATGAATTTTCTAGCCAAGTCTAGAGTTATTCAAGACCAAGGACTGATTTGGGGATCAAATGATATCTTTGAGCTAGATGCTGTTATTACAACACAGTTAGGACTGGATGCTCAAAGGATAGGACACCTAGATCTAGCGGCTCATACTTTTGGTCAATGGTCTCAACAGACAATCGACCTTGCAAAGAGAAATCCCATAGAGTTGCAATAATGCGTTGATAACCCAATATCGAAGGAGTGATAATCATAAGTGGATATTAGAAGAGTGGAGGTTGGAGCATTTGGAATATGCGGGGAATCAGGACTCCAAGAAAGCTACGGCAATACGAGCTTATGGAATATCCGGTGGGACTCTCAAGAAAGAGATTGAAACCATCACAGGCGTAAATCCAGGTAAAAACGCAGTATATTCGGAGGAAACAGGACGTGTTGCTGTGGCCTCAGAGTTGTTAGGAGCTAGTGGCGGCGGTAGTGGTGGTGTTGGTGGTGACTGCTACGCTGGAGGCTGTGATGGTGGTGGTGGCGGAGAAGGCGCAATTGTTTGCCTTATTGTAATTGTCGCAATATTAGCAGCATTTACCATTGTATGGGCAGTTGTGATGATTGCATTCTCAATAATGACAATTGGTGGTTTCTTTAGGAAACGTTATCGAACTCTCGTCATCATCGAAAAGGAAAACAAAGAGTTCATCGGAAAGCTTGCGGTGATTACGGTACAGAAACGAGGTGTTCTGGAATACCCTCTTGGAGATCAAGATTATGACGAGTGGATGAGTCAAACATTCAGGAAATTCAATAGACTAAAGATTCTACGACAAGTAAGCTTCTTCTTTGGTTTCTGTTGGGGATTCATTGAAGTCGCATTCAAACTTAATCAGATACTTCTAAACCCAGCTGATTATAACCTCTGGCCGCTACGATACGTTATGGTAGCAATCTTTCTTCCTCTTCTGTTTTACAGTCCAATACTGGAGATACAATTCAAATGGGCATTTGATGCAGGAGATGAGTTGATTATGAGGCTGATTGATAGAGATTCTTCCTTTTCGCCAAATCAACCAATGATGTTCTCAGTAGTTCCGATTGAGGTTGGAAAGGTCACAGCAGGTGAAGTCAGAAACTATGACTTTGAGAATAAATCATGAAGTCTTATCTGGTATTCACCCAGCTTGCCACCATAATTACCTGCAGTCATCTTGGTGATTCCAGAATGACTGCAAACAACTTCTATGGCAACTTTCATGGCTTCCGCAACAGCAGACTCAGAGAGTCCATTGATGACAATCTCTTGGACAAACTCACTTCCCTTTGGTACATTGGTATCTGGGACAAGAGCACGAAGAGTTGGACAGAACTTTTCATTTGTCGATGCAAACAGGACCTTGTATTTTGATGATGGTTTAGAACCGGACCCAACAAGCCCTCCAGGAAATGGTGTATAAGCACCCTCTACCTTTTCAATGGCTTTCACAGCAGCCATACCACTAGTCATACCACTCTCCACATCCTCACAGCAATATATGATGTTACCCCCAGCTACTCCCTTCACACGTCCGAACATATTTTGCATCACGCAGGTTCCACTCATCCGCGGAATGAACCAAAGAACTCGTCCATCAATTGGTCCTTTTCTCGTTTGATACCCGTCACCAAACATTGAAACCTTTTTCCCAATCTCATATTGTTCTTGAGGATTAGGAGTATCATCAAAGGCTGATGCAGTAGGACTTGTCAAGACACACTGACCAAGTCTTGCAAGAAGCTGTGGTTCAAGTGCCTTTTTCGATCCTACAGCAAAGATGACTCGTATGCCAGGACGTCCATCAGGAGTTTTGTCAGGTGACAAAACGTATTCAATTCCAGCTTCAGCAGGAGCCATAATCACAGAGGTCCCAAAGCCTGTTGCCTCCGTAGCTGTTATTCGTGCCCATTCTTCGGTATAAGCTGTGATTATAGTACGATTCATATGCATGCTGAAGGCTTCTGCAAATGTGTCTTCAATTGGAACTCCATTTATCTCCATTTCATTCCACCAGCTGAGTAAAATTCCAAAACAATGGTACCTTTTCTCTTTTCCGTCAGACTTAACCTGCAAAAGGTTTTATCAGTGGGATAAGCATCACAAAAGTTCTAGGTGGTTGGGCTAATGACGGTGATTTTGTCACTAAGAAAGGCTCCCGATATCCCTCTGGAAGCAGAGACAGTTACACCCACCCATTTTGCGGGAAAAGGTGTGAAAGAAATAGGAGAAATCCCTGTTCAGTGTGGTAATGAAGTCCTGAAACTCAAAGATTTCTTTGACGTGAGCGGAGAGAGTGCTCCGACTCCTGATGAAACCGACATACTTGTCAAAGGAGATCTTAGAAAAGTGAAGATGATTGGAAAAGGCATGAATGGCGGTCAGATCACTGTGGAAGGAGATGTAGGAATGTATCTCGGTGCCGAGATGGTTGCTGGGCGTATCCATGTCAAAGGGTCAGTAGGACATTGGGCTGCTGCAGAGATGGAAGGAGGCAATATCCAGATTGAAGGGGATGCCGGAGACTACCTCTGTTCAGGCTATCGGGGCACACCCGAAGGCATGAGAGGTGGGCGTGTCTATGTAGCAGGAAATGTTGGACGTGAAATGGCAGCCCATATGAGAAAAGGGCTCATCGCTGTAAAAGGGAATGTTGGACCGCAATCAGCAATCCGTATGATGGGAGGCACAATAATAGTAGTTGGCGATATGGCTGAACGTGTCGGAGTACAAGCTACAAAAGGAATGATTTTCTGTCTTGGAAAGATGGAGTCATTGTTTCCAACATACAAGTTCAGCGGTAGCTCAGAGAGAGAGTTCATCAACTACTATCTTCGATACCTGAAAGAACGGAGACCGGATTTTCTTTCTAAGGATATCAGTCCTTCTGAGAAGTGGGTGAAGTATATGGGAGACTTTGCTGAGGCAAATCCCGGGGAAGAAATCTATATTCGTGCTGCAAAGAACCAACACTTGATTTGAGGTGAAAACTGATGAAACTTAGTGTGAATGAAGGTGCACTTGAGATTACCAAAGAGATAATGAATGGGAAGGATGAATTGAACTGCAATGTCAGTGAGCTAGGAAATGGTACAACAATTATTGATGCAGGCATTGAAGTGGCCGGAGGAGAGGAACTTGGCAGATTGGTTGGTGAGGTCTGTCTCGGTGGTTTAGGAGTAGTTCGGCACACTAAGATGCATATTGGCGATATGGACCTTCCAGCTGTTGTTGTAAGTTCAGACCATCCGAAGATTGCATGTATGGGATCACAATATGCAGGTTGGACTATCAACGTTGACAAGTACTTCGCTATGGGGTCAGGTCCAGCAAGAGCGCTGGCTCGAGTCGAGAAGAAGCTCTATGCAGGACTTGGCTACAAAGATAACGCATCAGTCGGTGTGATTTTACTTGAAACAAGAGAGGTTCCTTCTGAGGCAGTTACTCAGTATATTGCAGACAAATGTAACATCTCGCCATCGGACCTCTACTGTATTCTGGCTCCAACTGCATGTGTTGTGGGTTCAGTTCAAGTTTCTGCGAGGGTTGTTGAGGTAGGCATGCATAAGTTGCATGAACTAGGATTTGACCTTGATCGAGTAAGATTAGGATATGGTGTAGCCCCTGTAGCTCCTGTTGCAAAGAAAGATGCTAAGGCGATGGGGATAACCAACGACTGTATCCTGTATGGAGGACGCACATTTTATTTTGTACGGTCGGATGATAAAGATTTGAAAGAGGTTATTGAGAAGGTACCATCATCTTCATCGAAGCAATATGGTCAGCCATTCTATGACCTTTTCAAGAGTGTTGGGTTTGATTTCTACAAAGTAGATCCACATCTATTCAGTCCAGCTGAAATCACATTCAACCATATCGAGAGCGGAAAAGTATACCACGCGGGCAAACTTAATGCGGACATACTAAAGCAATCACTGGATAGTGCAAAATAGAGGTCTTAAGTGACTTCCAGTTCACGGACCTCTTTTTGTTCTTTTTTGGTTGCCAGCACTAACTCCTCAGCCTTTGGTATTGGATTATTGAAGGCGGCCCACACCATCACAACAGCTATTAGGGATATCAACGCGCAGATAATGAACGTAAATAGAAAACCACCTGTGAAGGGTATGAACCACCCGAAGAAAGCAATCAGTGGCATTGATACTAGCATTACTAGAGTGGGTCGTAGAGAATACATTGAGTTTCGAATGCGGTTGGGGATAACATCAAGCATCACTCTTTGAGTAAGGATATCAGCAATAGCACCAAACATGTTGAGACCAACAAAGAGTAGGAAGAGCAGAAATACAGGAATAACAGTCTGAGTAGGAATCTCAATCAATGGAAGATTCGTGAAGGGAATCAGCACGATGAAGAGATCAATGGTTTCAGGGTCGGTACCAGGTGGTATGCCCGGGAAGATATATACTATCACTGCGAGAATCAGGTAGAAAATGACTCCAGTAAACTGCAAGAGCCTAAATCGGGGAATCCAAATCTTTGGTTCGAATCTTTTGGCTAGGACACCACTCCGCTCATTGGCTATAGCTTGTGGTATAAAGACAAGCGTCCTGAAAGCACTGACAGCTACCAATGTCACAAGGAAGCTGAAATAGAGTGGGAACAGAATGAGGTTCCACCAGACGGGGCCAATGCTCCACATTACTACCTCACCAAGGATGATGAGTGTGACAAACTTACTGGACCAAAGAAACTTGAATCCGTCCTTGAGAAGAGACCCATATTCTCCTAGGGAAGGTTGTTTATCTTTATCATCTCTGACTCCAGGGAGGTCTCTGATAAGCCTAAACACTACTAATGCTAGGAACACAGCAAAAATGGCTTGCAGACTGAAGACCCATGCTTCTCCATAGAAATAAGCGAGCCAAGAACCTGGTAATAAAACGACGGTTGCTGAAACTTGCCAAACCATTCCAAGCCGTCCTTGGAACACTCCATATTGTTTACGATCCTTATCATGTGGCATAGCAACGCGATAGTTATTATCAAACCATGCACTGAAAGCGCCGCTCTCCTGTGAAGAACCAAGTCCAAAAAGGACATAGATGGTTATGTATATCCAGATGGGAGCAGGAGTGTCTTTTACTATCATTGATGAGAGCCAGAACGCGCCTGCGTAGCATAGAAGAGCTGAAGATATCACATATCGCTGTCCAATCCAGTCTCCAATAGCACCGGTAGGATAATCCAAAGCAGTCTGAATAGCCATTTGAATGACGACAAGAAAACCAACGAGTGTGAGTCCTGCGAAATAATCGCCATTGCCTAGCGACTCTGCGATATATATCATCCAGAATGTCGTACTGATTTGAAAGCTTGCCGCAAAGGTTGGAAGGAGCACAGATAGAATCTTGACTAAGCGAACTACATTCTCATTAGGTTCTGCAATTCCAAAGATTCTTGCATACCTGCTTGAAACGACTGCAGGTTTTTCTTGCTCACATTCCACATCCATGACCTCGAATAGCATTCATCACATATAGAGCTTCATGCTTGAGCATGAATCAAGCACTTTATCAACCGTTCCCTCACCCTTAGCGAGTGGTGGTGCATCACGAAAGTCAAGCTTCAGTTCAGAGGACCTATTGCCAAAAAACTGCAAGATGGATTCATTGAGATTGAACTCAAGAGTGGCGCAAATCTCTCAGACTTATTGGAGCAGACGATTAAGAGGGAGTCAGGTGTGAGAGAACTGTGGTCCAGTCCAGAAGTAATTGATCGTGATGCTGTAATTCTTTGCAATGAAAGTGATATTGGTTTAAGTGGGGGACTTGATACAGAACTCAGTGATGGTGACGTTATTATTGTCCTACCATTGATTCACGGAGGTTAGACAAGTTCAGCTCCAGCACGGATTGCCTTGATGTCTATCTCGAGAGCCTTTGCACTTATCATATCTGCAATTGCTTTCTCAAGATTCTCAAGTGGGAAGAGACCTGACTTTTTGACCAGCGCACCCAGCATTACCATGTTGGAAACCAGCCTCAAGCCCAACTCATCAGCAGTTCTCATTGCTGGGACTTCGACGATTTCATAGCCCGAGATGTTTTTGGTGTTCACGAGGTCAGGGTCTACAATAATAGTGCTCCCTTTCTTTGCATCTGGTAGATACAAATCAAGTGACTTTTGTGACATCGCGATGAGGTAATCGGACTCTCGGACCTTTGGATATCTGATTGGCTTGTCACTTACAATCACTTCACTCTTAGCAGTAGTTCCTCTGGCTTCTGCACCATAACTCTGGCTTTGGACTGCCTCAAGACCGCTATATACCACTGCGGCATACCCGAGAATGTCACCGGCTAGAACTACACCCATACCTCCGGTTCCAGCGATACGAATCTCTTTTTTCATCAGGTATCACTCCTCCAGATTGCTAAGAGTTGACCGAAGCAGTTCAGTAAATGGAATGTCGTGTCTATCAACAAAGACTCCAAGATCCATTCCTTCTTTTGTAGGAATTCGTTGGTCGATGGGGTCTCCCTTCTTACGAACTGGAAGTTTCTTGAACCACTGCAACATTTCTGGTGGTTCACCTGCACGCGTTCTTCTGCCATATGCAGTTGGACACTGAGAGATCATCTCAACAAAAGAGAATCCTTCTCTTTCAAGTGCAGTCCTAATGGCTCGTGCAGCTTGAATTGGGTGGGCAGTGGTCCATCGTGCGACATAGTTAGCTCCCGCTGCTGCGACCAGCCGGGCCAAATCAAATGGTCGTTCAGGGTTCCCGTAGGGAGTTGTACTGGTACGGTCTCCAGTGAATGTTGTAGGACCAACTTGTCCTCCCGTCATTCCATAAATGTAATTATTCACACAAATCACAGTCATGTCTATGTTACGTCGTGCGGCATGGATTAGGTGATTTCCTCCGATTGCAGCCAGATCCCCATCTCCACTTATCACTACAACCTTCAATTCAGGACGGGCGAGTTTGAGACCAGTCGCGAATGCAATCGCACGACCATGTGTTGTATGCAGTGTATCTGCTTGATAGTGAGGGGATGGTATCCAAGCACTACACCCGATTCCAGAAACAAAGGCAAATCCAGAGAGATTCTCATGACCTAGGTCTTTTGCGGCCCTGAGAAACGCATTACTCACTTCTCCTGCCCCACAGCCAGGACAGAAGGGAGAGGGCAAAGATTCTTCACGTAGATAGTATCGTGCAAAGTGCTTCGAGTTAGAGGTCACCGCATTCACCTTCGTGCAAGTACGTTCGTGTTATGCTAGGTTAATAATCCATTCCTTAGGGAAGTTGTATGTTTCTACAATGACGTGCAGCCAATCGGAGTTATAGCTCTATATCTTGCTCAGGGATTGTGATAAGATGAGGGGATGCATTTTGTTTGTGGTTGTTACCTCGATAATACCAAGGATTCGCAAACGCAATTGCAGTTAGAATCATTGAGATAGTCAATAATACATCAGGGACATAAAACAGAGATGTGGAAAGGAACGGGACTCGAAGAATCTGGCTTGCCATCCCGAATAAAACGGATACGACCATGAGTTCACTTCTTACCTCTTTCAGTCGACCGGTTCTCCAAGTTATAATGAAGGTGAACATCATCATAATTCCCAGAATTATCATCACTGGAATAGCAAGAATCATGATTAATTCTTCATGAGAACCAAAGAGAACTACTGATATCCAGTATAAGGCAAGCAAAAGGACTATCCTGTTGTGATATTTTTGGATAGAGGGAGCCCAAATCTGAAGGATTACACCTAAGATTGGAATGATTGACCCTCCAATAGCGACTGATCGAATTCTGAAAAAAATCATTGTTGTTTCTAGCAAACCAATATGCTGAAGCGTGACAATCATAATGTTGAAAGACTGGCTCACAAATGCGATTGCAAAGACTAATGGAAGATCAGTGAGGAGTCGGACCTGTTGAAACAGCCATTTCCGACCAAGGTATGAACCAATCAATCCGGAGATGAACACTGTTGTAATGCTCGAGATAACAACTAATTCTGTACCTATTTGCATCTTCTAAACCTCCTTGATGCCTATACTTCTATTGTTCTCATGTTCCAGAACAGGTTCTCTTGGACTGTTGTTCTTCCTGAATTTTCGATGCCATATAGCTGAGAGTTGTTCAATCTTGTATCTCCACAAGATAATACCTAGAGGGATAAATGTCAAGAGAAACATCAGAAATGTAGCTATCATTAATCCAGGAGTTGAAAAAATAAGATCGGGACCTTGAATCACTGGTTCAGGGCCAATCTTGAAACATTCACTAATGAAATTGATGAGTGTATGGACTGTTATTGGACCAACAAGAGACTGACAAGTATTGAACTTCTCATAGTAAATACCAAAGAAGACACCCAGAATCGAAGTGAAAAAGACCATAGAGGCGATTTCACCTAGAGCATCAACACCAATTGCTCCGTTCACGATTGGCCAACCTGCATGCCAGACACCAAAAACCATAGCAGACAACAAAATAGCTCTATTTGCAGTTTGGCGTGTTTTGAAACCATTAATCAGTAGTCCTCGAAATAGGGTTTCTTCAAGAAGAGCATTCGTTAGAAAGAAAAAGAGCATGTATCCGAGAAACCCTTCGTTTAGAATATGAAGCTGGAGTGAATAGGTAGGGTCAATTAGGATACCATAAACAATTGTGCCACCAAAGTCAATTCCAAGTGATATTGCTAGACCAATCAATAGCCCAAAAATGAGTTGAGCCTGTAAGTTATTTCTTGACAAACCAAGAACTGACTCCACTTCTCCCGAACGATATTTCCAGAAAAATCCGAGAATGATTAGGAGGGGAAAGAGCTTTGAGGGAAGGATATTCATCCAGGTTTTTCCTAGGCTCAGCACAAATTGATCTATCAATCGCCAAACTACAGCAATTGTCAACATTATTCCTGCTATCATTAGGAGGTTTATAGATGACCATGTGGAGGATTCTGCATGTTCTTGGTCAATTGTTTCTTGAACTTGTGTTATTGCCATTATTTGGCCCCTAGTATGCTATGAACCGTCATCAAGTGATTGTTAGTGCAATTTAAACACCGATAGACCAAGTAATGACGAAAAGATGCCTAGTTATGACAACTAGATGAGAGAAAAACTGTTTTGAGATGGAAACTGTTCTAACATCAATTTTAAAACGAGATGACTGCGCCTTCCAATCTGATTTCAATCGCATTAGTGGTGAAACTAGATGTCAGATGTCGCAGCAATGAGAGCCTTCAACCGTGAGCTTGCAGCGGTTGTTGGTGCAACTGTTGAGGTAGTAATCAACACAGGCAAGACATATGCAGGTACCCTGAAAGGAATCGATCAAAATACTTTGAGTATTGTTCTCTCCGATGTGGTGGCTGATGGTGAAACTCACATCCCAAAGATATTCATCTATGGAAGTAGCATAGTGTCATTTTCAGTCGCAGAGAGAGAAATTAGCCTTGAGGGACTTGCAAAGGAGCTAGAGAAGACATTTCCACCTGGTGGAGTGCAGTTCTATCCGGACACAGGTATAATACTTGTAATGAATAAAATCCGTATCTCAAAAGATGGCATTGAGGGTAGTGGTCCTCTATATGAACGAGTTGCAGTCATCGCAGATGACTGGTTAAAAGAGCATGGTCTAGCATAATAATCACTATGAGCAAATGAGCATGTGACCTAAATGCATCTCTGAGTCAAGATTAGGTATAGCTCGAAATATCGTTGCGACATGAATCACCATTAGAAATTATGAGCTAGAGAAGTTTTCGAAGGCCAAGTTCCTCAATATCCCTTTTCTTAACCTCTTTGTCTTTGGGTGGCTTTCTGCTCAACGTGCGTTCTAATGGTTTAAGACGGTCCTCCCAAGTTCTTTCTGTGGATTCAGGAATTTTGCCAAATGCACGTGTTCGTGCTTCCCTAGACCCAAGTGATGTGGTCTGAGAACTGATTATTCCGTATTCTGCAAGACGTTTTGTTGTTGAAGAAAGCGTACTTTCTTCTTTTGAGCGAGCAAGAAGCTGAGGACTTTTTACACCTGTGAGAATAAGCATCACACGAAGAATACCACCAAGGCGCGGATCAACACGAGCTCCCCAGATAACATTGGCATCAGGACTCATTTTTTCAGATACGAGTTCACCCACCTTGTTTGCTTCTGCGAGACTCATATCTGGACCTCCTGTGATATGAATTAGAGCACCAGTGGATCCACTCCATTCCACTTCTAGAAGAGGACTATTTAGTGCGTTCTTTATAGCTTCATTAGCACGATCTGCTCCTGTGGCTTCACCGAGTCCCACCAATGCAACTCCACCATTACAGATTATTGAACGAACATCAGCATAATCCAGATTAATCAGGCTTGGCATGGTTATTGTTTCAGTGATACCCTTCACCATATTTGCAAGAACCTCGTCTGCAACTCCGAATGCTTCCTCTAATGGAAGATCAGGGACAAGCTCCATTAGTTTCTGATTATCAATAACTACTGCAGTGTCGACATTTTCCTGCAAACGTGCCAGACCAGCTTTTGCCTTATCAATTCGAGTTCGTTCAAGATTGAAGGGCATAGTAATAACACCCACAACTATAGCATCATTGTTTTTCGCGATTTCTGCAACGACCGGCGCACTTCCAGTACCAGTGCCGCCCCCCATCCCAGCAGCAATGAAGACTAAGTCAGCATCCCGTAGAAGCTCGGCCAGCTGTCCAGCTGACTCTTCTGCAGCAGCTTGCCCAACATGCGGGTATCCGCCCGCTCCTAGACCACGAGTAATTCTCTCACCAATCAGGAGTTTTCTGTGGGCAGTTGTGACTGCTAGGTGTTGACGATCTGTGTTAATGGCAATGCATTCCGCACCTTGAACTCCAATGGTCATGAGGCGTTTCACTGTATTATTTCCTGCACCGCCACATCCAACAACGACGATTCGAGCTTGGCCCATATCACGGACTGTAGACATGCCTCGCTCTCCCCGACTGTGTTCTCGTGCATCATCAATCAACGATTTCATTATCCTAATACCTCACTCAATCTTCCACTGATGTTCATGTTGCCATCCCATAACTCTCGCTTTAGCAGGTCACGAATAGCGTTTCGAATGGCTTCTGATCTGTTGGGATAGAGACCTTTGTCAACAAGACTTTGAATGTCCTCAACAATCTTTTCTGGCAAGTGTACTGCTATGAGACGCATGTCTACTCCTCTGAATTGCTGAGGAATTAGTGAGATATGGTTCCTTGTAATACTCTGATAAGTGTCCAATTTAAGTTATGAAAAACAGAAGAAAGAGAGAGAGGTGGCCTCTCATCTCTTTAAACATATTATTTGGTTTTGCGTCCGGTTCGTCTGGCTGCAATGTTTCCAACCTTACGACCAGGTGGTGCATGTCTACTAACAGTAGATGGTCTGCCAGGTGATTGGTGAGACCCACCACCATGCGGATGTGATGCTGCGTTCATTGCCGCACCTCGTACAATAGGCCATTTTCGAGCTTTTCCTCGAGCATGATGCCACTTTGCACCAGCTTTCAGGAATGGTTTCTCTTGTCTACCACCACCAGCCACGATACCAATAGTTGCACGGCATCTGGGACTGAAGGCTTTCTGTCTACCGCTAGGTAGTCTAACCATGGCCTTGGTCTTGTCGATCGATATTATTGTAGCAGCAAGACCAGATGATTTTACATATTTGCCTCCATCTCCGGGGCTCCCTTCAATGTTATAGACAGGAGTTCCTTCAGGAATGTGTTCGAGAATCAGTGTGTTACCATTCGCAAGTGTTGCTTCATCACCACATTCAATAATTTGACCAACCTGTGCACCTTCAGGCGCCACCATGAAATGAACCTTAGTTTCACCATCGTATTTGATTTCTGCGAGAGGCGCGCCTCTGCCGGATTCATGATGTAGGTTTACAATGGTGCCGATGTAGGTTTTACTTGGAGCCCACTTGGGATGTCTAGCTGGAGCTATCTTCTTGTGGCTTGGAGATCTCCACTGAGTAGTGCCACGACCTTTCCGTTGTACCAGAACTCGTTTACCCATTCACAAGCCTCCTTAGAATATCCCGAGGTTGGTTGCAACCTCTGCAGCACTGTACTCAGGCGCCAGTCTCACTAATGCCTTCTTTTGTCCGTTTGGCATTATGAGAGTGTTGACTTTCTCAACCACAACTTCATAGAGGGTTTCAACCGCCCATTTGATTGTGTTTTTATTTGCAGATCGAGCAACATAGAAAATGAGCTTGTTCTCTGCATCCACAGCTTCAAGACTTGATTCTGTTACAACAGGACGGATAATGATTTCATTTGGATCGCTCATTTTTCTCACCTCAAGTAAACAGATTCTCCTTCTCGAGTCTGTCGATAGCAGACTTTGTCCAAACCACTAAACGGCCTGGATGCGTCCCGGGAGCAAGAAGTTCTGCATTTAATCCATGAACTTCGACAATATCGACTCCAGGGAGGTTTCTTACAGCTTTTGCGATACCCAAGTCTGCACCCACAACGATGAGCGCGGATTTGGGAGTCTTCATCTTGCGACCTCGCATCTTCCCTTTGCCAGCTCTGACGCTGCGACCATCTCTGGCTCGATCCAGGTCGTCACTGAGACCTAAGAAGACCAATGCCTCAAAAGCATCCCTTGTAGTTGACAAAGACTCTAGCTTATCGTCAACAACCAAGGGTATCTCAGGAACATTGTCGATCTTGTGACCTCTCGATTTAACGTACTGTGGGTTTGCCGAGGCGGCAATCGCTGAACGAATCGCAAGTCTGTTCTCTTTAGAGTTAATTCGCTCAACGAGAACCTTTCTAGACTCTGGAGGATGAGCAACTCTTCCTCCTACAGTGCCAGGTGCGAATCCAGCTTTGTTTGCTGCACCAGTTCCACTTCCTTTGATTCGAGGCACCCTTGACTTGCCATGCCCAGTCTGCCAACTCTGCGCTGTGTTACGTTTACCAGCAAGCTCGTCAACACCTTGGGGTTGATATCTTCGCGATTGGAGTGCCAAAACAGCTCTCTTAATCACATCTGGACGATAGGGCGTGTCAAACTGTGTAGGAAGTTTGACTGATTCTTTAGTGGCTTTCCCCTTCAATGAATATGTCTTTACGTTTACCATAACTATCAACCTCCACTATTGCTTTGAAGCAGTGCTGATGTAGCTCACCTGAGTAGGTGTATCAACGTGCCCCTTCTTAGGACGAACAGCTAATCTAAGTCTCACAGGTCGCTTTATTGTACCAGGGATGGAACCATGTAGCATTAAGTAGTCGCCACGAATTATGCCATAGTTGACAAAACCTCCAGAGGGGGTGATTTCCTCACCACGTTCACCCATCTTCAACACTTTATTGTTGAAACTAGTTCGTGTATGGAAACCTGTCTGTCCTGGTCGTGGTACTGTATATCTGATATTGGTAGGAGTCCATGGGCCAATGCAACCGATGCCTCGCTTTGTTTTTCGAGACTTGTGTTGCAATATTCTTACTCCCCATCGACGTACAGGTCCTTGAAAACCATGGCCCTTTGTCACAGCTATGCTGTCTACAAGAATTCCTTCATTGAGAATATCTGCGACTCTGACATCAGTTCCAAGAATGCTCTGAGCGTATTCAAAAGCCTCTTTCACACCAGATGCACCTACCTTGTACTCTGTAATATCGGGCTTTTTCTTTGGTACTCCTGCAAGTCTTGGTTGAGTATGAACTAACATTCGAATCTCAGAAAGCTGGTCAAGTTTTTCCTCAAACTCCTTCAGCTTTGCACCATGGTCATACTCTTTTGGAAAAGGCATGGCTTTTCGAAGATCTTCTGATAGGTTCTCAGCAAGGACCTCAATAACTAGTCTAAAACCATAAGGAGTTGCTTCATAGCCACGGATTGAGAACGGTCTGATTGGTGGAGTATCTATGACTGTGACTGGAATCACAGTTTCCTGTCCCTTGAAAGGACTGTTTGGACTATCGATTGTCATAACCGCATGTGTCATGCCTGCCTTGTAACCAACAAAACCAAGCAGTTTTGCGGAACTGCCCTCGTAGGAGGGCCAATTCTTGATTCTAGGTACAAACTTTGATGCTCGTCCTCGAGGTAGGTATGCAAGACTTCCTCGTCTTGGAGTATTCTTCTTCCTATGCGCCATCTTATGTCACCTTGTAGTTTTGCAGCCGTTGTGGTATCAAAATCATCACGCAGTCGAATAATCACACCACTAGGCTATTCATACTACACTGCGAGCTGACTCAGAGTGTGTTTTTAAAACTTATCCCTTGACCAAAGATGACCAACAAATATCCATCCGATGGAAGTCATATTCGTTTTTGTTCTGTCCGAGCGATAATCTCATTCTGTAAGTCTTTACCAATATTGACAAAGTAGTCACTATACCCAGCAACTCTGACGATTAGATCTTGATAGAGCTCAGGATTCTTCTGAGCAGACTTGAGTGTGTCTGCATGGACCACATTGAACTGAATGTGGTGTCCCCCTAGTTTGAAGTAGGTCCGTACGAGATCCCCAAGCTTTTTCCTACCCTCCACGTCAGCTAAAACTTCAGGCATGAACTTCTGGTTGAGGAGAGTTCCTCCGGTTTTCCAATGGTCAATCTTCGCAACAGATTTGATGACGGCTGTAGGTCCATTTGTGTCAGCACCATGACTAGGTGAGATTCCATCAGAAAGTGGTGCGCCTGCATTTCTGCCATTTGCAGTAGCGCCAGTCATTTGTCCAAAGTAAACATGAACAGTCGTAGGAAGGAGATTAACCCGGTATTCGCCACCTTTTGTATTCGGACGTCCATCGATTAGGTCAAAGTAAGCATTGAACACTTCTTTTGCAAGTGTATCAGCATAATCGTCATCATTACCAAACTTGGGGGTTTTGTTGAGGAGTGTCATCCTCATGACTTCGTTGTCTTCAAAGTCAGAGTTCAGCCCATCAAGTAACTCCTCCATTGAGAACTGTTTTTGTTCGAAGACATGAAATTTGATGGCGGCTAATGAATCTGTTATTGTACCCATTCCTACGCCTTGAATGTAAGTTGAATTATACCGAGGGCCACCATCATGATAGTCTTTTCCACGGGTTATGCAATCATCAAATAGCAGGGATAGGAATGGAGCAGGCATATATTCCGCATAAAGACGCTCAATGATGTTGTTGCCCTTTATTTTCAAATTGATGAAGTACTCAAGTTGTTTCCTGTAGGCAGAAAACAACTCGTCAAACGACTTGAAACTGGTTGGGGCACCTGTTTCAATTCCTACCTTTTCCCCGGTTCGCGGGTCATTCCCATTATGAAGTGTGATTTCCAGAATCTTTGGCCAATTACAATAACCTGTCAAGATGCAACTTTCTTTACCAAAGGCACTTATTGTCACACATCCACTGGGCCCTCCTACACGAGCATCCTCTATGGCTTTTCCAGCTCGGAGAAACTCCTTAATTATTACATCAGTGTTGAACATGGACGGTTGTCCAAAACCTTCCTTGACAACATCAACTGCACTTCTGAGAAATTGATCAGGATTATTCGTGCTCAACTGGATACAAACACTCGGTTGGATGAGCCTCATCTCATTACAGACTTCTAAAATGATATATGATAGTTCATTCACGCTATCTTTTCCATCACGCGTTAATCCCCCAGTGTTGATCAAAGCAAAGTCTTGGTATGTTCCGCTTTGTTCTTCTGTGATTGAAACTTTCGGTGGAGCAGGTTGATTGTTGAACTTTACCCAGAAACATTGGAGAAGTTCTTTGACAAAGTCTCTTGTTAGACTTCCTTCCTCAACTTCTTTCTTATAGAATGAATATAGATTCTGGTCGAGCCTACCTGGATTGAAACTATCCCAAACATTGAGCTCGGTAATGACGCCTAGATGAACAAACCAGTAAGATTGTAGCGCCTCCCAGAAGTCACGAGGTGCGTTTGCTGGAACATGTTGGCAGACGTCAGCGATACGCAAGAGCTCCTTTTTTCTTGTTTTGTCAGATTCATTTTCCGCTAGGTCGATTGCCATCTCTGCATGCCTTTCAGCAAATGATATCATTGCATTAGCAGCAATCTCCATTGCCTTCAATTCTTGCTCTTTGTCATATGCATCAGAATCGCTGAAGTAGTCGAGCTCATTCAGATGTCTGTTAATATCATCAATGAAATCCAAAAGGCCTCTATGGTATATCTTGTCATCGAGAATGGCATGTCCTGGAGCGCGCTGTTCCATGAACTCTGTAAATACACCTGCATTGAATGCCCTCATCCATTCATCGGACATGACAGCAAACAAACGGTCACGAATAGTTCGACCATTCCAAAACGGGATAATCTCATCACGATATGTAGTTCTTGTGTCCTCGTCAGAGAGGAAAGGAGTACGTTCACGCGAGTTGGCAATGTCAAGATCCTCAAGGGAGTGACAACAGAGTTCAGGATAGGTTGGTGTAGCCTTCGGAGCGGGGCCTCGTTCGCCAACAATAAGCTCTCCATCATTGATGCAGATTGTCTTATTCTCTAGTATATGTTTGAATGCTAGTGCGCGAGCAACTGGGGTAGAAACTAAATCTGCACCTCCACTTTGATAGAAGTCGGTGAGAAGCTCTGCTCTCTCAGTAGAGATGTAAGGCTTAGTGCTTACGCTCTGATTTCGAAGACGCTTCACTCTCTCGGACAGCATTCATTAATCCTCATTATCATTTGTCTATCAAGATTCTTCTATAAAGCTCACGCATGTCGTTACCAATTAATCGTAAAATCCTGGTTTAGCTATCATCGCTCCTACAGACGAGTTCAACAAGCCAAGACTCACAAACAATGCTTCTTCAAGGCGTACAGTTTCGGTTCCTTGGTCAGGAATAGCGTTAACCCAGAAATCAATTAGGGATTTAACAACCTCTCGCTCATTCCCAAAAGCCTCAAGGATTCCGTGACTCGGACCGCCAAATACCGCCAGGACTGACTGAGTACCCGCTATTGTTGATTTCAGATCTTTCTCAAGCTGATGGAATAATGGTGCGTTTCGTGAAAATCCAATTCTGGTAGTGTCATCAGATTCTTCAAGGAGTTTTGCTAGATTGGTCACTCGCTCGACTTCAAATCCCCAATAATCGCTTACATCCTCTCGCTCAATTATTTCGAGAAGTATCTGTGGTTTAGTCTTTAATACTTTGAAAAGAACGGGGTCACGTTCGCTCAGAATTTTGGGATAATTGACAAGTTTGTCAAGTCCCAAGTCAATCTGTCCTGGTCTGACTTGCAAACCCCACCTAATGATACCCTCTTGAAGGTCGTTAATGTTAGTTTCTAGCGGATGACTTTTTGTTCTGAGAGGAGGAAGAATACCTGCAAACTTGAGTGACTGAGACTTTGGAAATCTTTGTTTCCGCAGATATTGTGGAGTGTCCATATATCTGAGAATCTTACTGAGAAGACCTGCATCCCGTTTCGTGTCACTGTTTAGTATTCCTGTTTCATAGATGTACACAGTTTCAACACGAAAAACAGCCAAGGCACGTGCTAGGGAACCAGCCTTTTCGGTCTTTTGCCGGAGGTCAGGGCAATCGGTTAATGAGGTGTCAGGAATCGCAACTTTCAGCGTCATTCTCTTTTCCTCCTAGAGATCAAGGGTGAACCAAAGGGTCGTACGATTAGGCTCCTCAAGGATTTTCAAGTCAGCATAGGTCATAGCTTTGACCTCAGTCCTTGTGTCGTGCTTCTCATGGTCAATATCCTCACCCTGAACGTGGGCTTCTAACACATAACCATCTTGGGTGGCTTCAATATGATCCACATGAAATTTGGAGTAGAATTGGTGGTTGATGTCAATAAGTGCGATTAGTTCACCAATCCATTCAACTAGGAGCTCTTCAAGGTCTGTCCCTGTGACTGAGATAACAACACTATCCTTTGGTGCCACTGTGGATGTATCAAGAATTACCTCGAATGTGGCAATGGCTGCTTGTTCAAACGCATCAATCAGGTCTGGACCCCAGCATTCAATCGTGATGTCAGCAGTATGGTCATGAAATTTGAAACCGCGCTCCAAGGGTCTGGTTCACCTTCTCAGTCAACCACGACAAGAAGCTTAAAAGGCATTTCCAACGGTGGCAATGCTGAGCCGAGGTAGCCAAGCCCGGATTAAGGCGCCGGTCTTGAAA
>JAEORI010000183.1 GCA_016840965.1 Candidatus Thorarchaeota archaeon
GCTGTGGTTAACACCGCACTAGCGTTTACTCTCTGGAACAGAGCTATGCGCGTTTTGAGGGCAGTAGACATGACGCTCATCAATAGTACAATGATGCCGCAGATTGTCATTCTATCAATTATTTTTCTAGGAGAGTTTCCTGGACCCCTTGATTGGGTAGGGTTGATTCTTCTGGCAATAAGTGTAGGGACCGTACAGTATCTGCAAACTAAGAGAATGAACAATTCAAATGAATAGACTACTTGGAATTGGCATAGGGTAGATAGGGTCATTCAGAGAAACGCTAAAGTGGAAATGTGTATTATGGTAAAGCTCCTTAGGAGGAATGTTCTTGATGAGCTACGAAGAACTTCGAAAGACTGAACTTTTTTCGTTCTTTCACTTCACAGAGATTGGTAGGATACCTATGATTGATGGGATGCAAGAGATACATCTCAAACCAGGTGGTTTCCAAGAGTTCATTGATGTTAAAATGAAGATAGACAGATCAGAGAAAGTTCACCAAGGAGTTTTGTATCTTGATCGAGATTGGATTGGAAGTCCTATGACTGTAAGTCCCTTTGGTAAGGACCTGGCTAAAAGTTTCATTGCTGCTGTTACTCCTCCAGATGACAGAAAGAAAGCTGACAATATTGTATCTACAATTTGGCACATTCAGGGCTCAAGTGATAAAGTGATTGGGATGAAGCCACAGAGTTCGATGGATGAATTAACTGAACCAGTAATTGAAGACCTTCAGCATGTCTATCTTGGAATTGAAGACAAATACGAAGTGAAGCTAGAGAAGTCCTGCATCAAGATAGAGAATGTCACTGATGTAGGAAGAAAACGTTTGAAAATATCAATAGATTCAATGTAGATTTTACGAGCCTTTCCATGCCATCAAAATTGTCTTCGCGATGTCAGCTGCAGTTGCTCCGATAAGAGTTGCGTTGGAATCTGCCAGAGCTTGAGATATTGTATTTTCAATAGACGTCTTGTCAGCTCTAGATCCAATGAGCGAATCCTCTATTTTTAGCAGCGTTTCTTCAGGATGAAGAAAGAAATCACCAAGTATCTTGACTTCAGTAATCTGTCCTGAAGAGGTCATTAATTTGATTTTCACAAGCTTGCCACCTGGAATCTTGTAACTAGATTCTTGAATGAGCCTCACCTCGAAAAATTCCATTCTTTAGAAGAGTATTTCTCATGTGCAAGGTGTGTTGCAGTATCTTCCTCCTCATGGCTTAGCTTTCCTTGACAAAGTTCAATATTCAGTGCATCAGAAAATCCCTGCTTAAGTGCAGCATGGAGTTCGTCAATATGAACATCTCTACCAAGAATATCTCGTATTGAGGTAACTCTTTCCTTGACATCTGCTATCATTTTATCCGAGATTTTTTCTTGTGGCACTTTTAAAATAGTAAACATCAGGTTGACATCCAAATCCAAGAGAATGGTTCCATGTTGGAGCATACAACCGTGACGCCTTGTCATTGCATTCCCTGAAACCTTCTTGCCGCCCACATCGACATCATTGATAGGTTTGAACTCACCCTCTATTCCTAGATGTTCCAGGGCTTTGACAATACCGCCACACAACAATCGATACGATTCAAGAATATCACTTGGTGCTAAACTATGACCCTTTGGCAAAATTATGCTATAGGTCACTTCTCCTTCAAAATCGTGATAGACTGCACCACCTCCTGTTATTCGACGGATATAATCGATGCCTCTTGATTCACAGAAGTCAACATCGACCTCATCTAGCATTCCTTGAAAGGTTCCTATAGACACTGCAGAAGGATTCCAGCGATAGAATCGGAGTGTGGGTGGAGCTTTTCGATCCTTAATCGCGAGCATTATAGCTTCATCGATTGCCATATTTTCGAAAGCAGTATGAACCTCTAAGTCTATGAAACGAAATTCTTCCAATCACGCCACCAAGTTAGTTTCTTCTATTGCTCTCAACACTTCATCTTCAGTCAAACGTCGTGGATAGTTATACATCGGTCCTCGAGGTCTCTCATTGTAGAAGGGCCGATTACAACCTTTGCATCCTGTCACCTGAAATGCGTCTCCAGATGATAAGGCTTCTCGAAGCACCTTATCCTCAATTTCCAAGGATACTTGACCATTTTCATTCTCTCGTATTTGATCTGATGTTAGGAGACCTTGCGATACCAGTTGCCGCACTACTTGCACTCTTCTATATGAAGAGAGATTTGGAGGTGCCTGCTTCTCTAGTGATGTACCCTTAATGTTTGTGAAGGCAAATAGTCCTACACTAATTCCCATCTTATACATCTCAATAATGAAATCTGATGCTTCTTTCTCAGTTTCCCCCAATCCAATTATGAGGTGAGTAGTTACTCGCCCCTCACCAAAAATCTTCAGTGCATCCTCGAGACCTTGGCGATGAGTTGCCCATCGATATTCAGCTCCACGATGCGCTCCTTTTATTTTTTCGAAGATTTCTGGTGTGCCTGCATCAAGTGCAATACCGATATTTGAAACTCCACTGGTATTCAATTTCGACATATCTTCAGTTGAAATAGGATGAATGGCTACTGATATTGGTAGTTTGGTAATCTTTCGCAGCTCCTCAACAATATCCAAAACATCTTGAACCACTTCAGAATAGCAGATTGTTTGGACACAGATTCTTCTGAACTGACCTGGGGGCGGCCAATTCTCAATCACCTCCCTGAACCTATATTCAGGCCAAGAGAGCCGTGAGAGTCTATCTTCTCTCGAAGTGCTGTCTTGAGCTTGCGGACAAAACGCACAGTTTGCTTCACATCCTCCCGCTCGGTAAGTCATGAAGAACGCAGTTGTGAAGTTGGGATCCTTTCTACCTGCTTCTAGCCCGATTTGAATTGCGGTCCCAATCGATAGGCGAACTCTCTCAACCAAGGCAATCAACTCTCACTTATCCTAATCTGCCTTAACCGTGTTGCTACTGCTCGTTATCCTGAACTCACAAAGGTCTCCTTCATTGAAGAATCCCTTGAATTGTCCATACTTTTGCGGAATTAGAATTTGTTGTGGATTTTTTTTCCTCGTGTAGTGTTTTGTATAGATAAAGCATGAAAGACCACGTAACTCAATGTTGTCCAAGAAAGAGGTGATTGACGGACCACGTCTAAAAGAAGTGGCACCCGCTTTTTTATCACGAACAGCTCCAACTGGATGGTTTTGCAGTATGACATGTTCACCTTGTTCGAGATTAGTTGTGCCTATCACTCCACCGAGCTTGTAGTGCGAGAGTCCTCCATCAATAATCCCTATGATTTCTCTCTCTTCATTTGATGCTGAGAGACCAACTAAATCTCCGATTGCAGCATACCCAAGATTTTCGGCATAACCGATAATATGATCTTCAGTCACTGATTTCACAAGAAATTCAATGATCATCTGTGTATCGTCAGGTTTCTTTGTTTCGAATTGATATTTAATTTCAAGAGGATATGATTTGCTAGAGCGCGGAAAAGAATCGAAGGGTAGGATTTCGACATGATAGTGTGGTCCGGTCCAATAGTTGAAGTAACGAGAGCGAATTGTATTCCCAATGTGATCCCCTAGATTGACAATTTCACCCTCACGCACAGTAGGCTCACAATGCATTATTCGCACTATATTGTTATTTGATTCTTCAGGAAAGATTCCAATCCCATAATCGTACTCATGGGTTGGAAATTGCTTTGGTTGTCCCATCTTCATTTTCTTGATTTTGACAATCTTCCCTGAAACAGGAGTCACAACTGCACCGCCCCACTCCTGATGTCGAGGATAGATGTCTATTGCAGAACCAATATCGTGACCTATGTATGGACTATTGAAGTATGAGAAGTAGGCATCATCTGGAGCATGAATATTAATTCCTGAGGCAGATCCAACTACGCGCATCAGATTCATCTCTCAATGATGGAGTGTGTA
>JAEORI010000184.1 GCA_016840965.1 Candidatus Thorarchaeota archaeon
AAAGGAGCATCGTTGTGAACTTCGAACCTGAGAATAGAATCGTTGTGTTCGATCCATCAGCGCGTACTAAGGTTGCCAAAGAGAGTTTCATGCAAAATTTTCAAACTGTAATCTCCTTCAATGAAACCCTGAGTGAGATTGGTGAAGAAACAGAATTTCTGGTCGTGAGTAAACTTGACCAGCTCAAGACCATGCTTAATGACTATCTGAAAGATCACAAATAGTTAGGAATGATGGACAGAGCTGGAGAATTGCAATTTAGGTTAAAAAGTCAAAAAGTTGTCCCTTGAGTATTGTAGGCTTGTGCCTCGACTACAAAAGAAATAAAACTGAATTCAAGTCCGATTCAGAAATATTGACGAACTAGTCGATTCATGCATACTTCAGGGTTGCAGTTTAACATGAAGGCGTCAAAGGTCTATAATGCAGTAGCTAAACATCTTCCTGTGATAATTGCACTTTCCTGTCTATGGATATCAGTGGTCGTGGTGTTCGCTGCAATCCTGGCTATAAATTCTGGCTTGATGATCTATACACTTGATGACCCCTACATCCATCTGGCAATCTCTAGGAACCTGAACGAATACTCTGTCTTCGGTATAACTCGATACGAGTTCAGCTCAAGCTCTTCTTCACTAATCTGGAACCTTATTCTTTCAGCAACATTCGTTCTAGTTGGTATCTCTGATGCAATCCCATTGATACTCAATATCATAATTGCATCAATAGCCGTAGTGACATGCTATTCATTACTCAAACACATGGATATGAGTTCGAGATACATCACTGTTGTTCTATTATCGTTTGTCTTTTTCACATCGTTGCCCAGTCTTGTCTTCACAGGAATGGAACACACTCTTCACATACTTTTCTCCATGATGTTTGTGATTATCTCGTCAAGAATACTCTCACATGAAGAAAGCAATAGTAAGCAGTTACTCTCTTTGTTGGTTACTCTATTCTTTGCTTCTGCAGTTCGTATTGAAACCGTTTTTCTAGCTTTGCCAGTGATTTTCCTATTCTTGATGAGGAGAAGATGGGTCCACGCACTAGCTATTCTTGTTATAGCAGCTCTCCCTTGGCTTCTATATGGTATTATATCCATACAGAATGGTTGGCTAATTCTTTCGAACTCGTTGCTTGTAAAAAGTGTCGATGCCATGAATGAAGGCTTCCGTTATTTTTTTGTTCGTGGTATTGGTGCTCTGGCAGTGTCTCCGCACTTACTCGCACTCCTGATTGCCTCTGTCAAGTTGACTAACGCTCGAGAGCTTGGATTTTGGCACATTAACAACGTGCTGAGGTTGATATACATCCCCTCTTGTCTGCTGCAATTACAGCTGGGCAGGATTGGATGGTTCTTCAGGTATGAAGCTTACTTGGTCGCACTTGGTGTCATCATCATTTCAATTCAGGGTCGCCAGTTCCTCTCTGAATTGGATTTGACTTCTATCCGTATGCCAATAATAGGAACTGGTCTAGAAAGGAATCGCCTATATGGATTAGGCTTTGTCATTCTGTTCATAGCTCCGCTAGTGGGACGAGGAGTTCTAGCTCTATGCTGGACACCCATTGCATCCAATAACATCTATGAGCAACAATATCAAATGGGTCTCTTTCTGAATAGGTTCTATACCGGCGAAACGGTCATGATTAATGACATAGGCTGTATAAACTACCTTTCAGATATTGTGTGTGTTGACAAATGGGGCATTGGTACTCTGGAAATAGGTCAAGCGTTGCTTAATGGGTCGATGAGTCCTAGTATATTGCGGACCGTTGCTACGGAACGCGGTGTCAAGGTGGCAATAATTTACGCGGACAATCTAGTCCCTGAAGAGTGGGAAGCGGTTGGCAGTTGGACTATTCGTGATAATATAGTAGTTCACGACAGCACAGTGACATTTTTTGTGGTTATGCCATCTGAAAGAGATAGACTCATCGATAATCTAATACTATTCTCACAAGATCTTGCCGAGGATGTCATAGAAAGTGGTCTATATACAACATTACTCTGATGAAATCATGGATTACTACAATCATTTCTAATCTCATCTGTATATGGGTTTGAAATCATGGAAATAGGTTGATGTATCAAGAACTATGATTAGACTAGGTTGAAGATTTTCTATAATCTGCTATTGGAATATTCCTTCCTAGTTCTTTCTCTTTCCTAGCAGGAACTCCTCAACCCATCTTTCAGCTCTGTACATTGTCGTAGGATTCGGAGGCATCTTGAAACCATATGCTGATATTGATTCCAAGGACCCTGCAATGCCTCTTTTCAGAGCAAGCTTTGTTCCTCGAATTGCATCCATTAGGATTGGACCTGCATTTGGTCCATCAGTTACTTCCATGCGGATGTCAATTTTGATTGGTGCACCACCAAACTGGCGACCATTGATGTAAAAGTATGAGTCTCGCGCATTATCCATGAAGGGAATATAGTCACTTGAACCAGCAACCAATGGAGCATCATATGGCAAGTCTTGACTGATTGCTT
>JAEORI010000185.1 GCA_016840965.1 Candidatus Thorarchaeota archaeon
CAAGTTTCTTCCTCCATACACACCCCCTCATTGGGTCATGGATCCAGAAAATCCGGTTAGTCATGGCAATATTGTTTTCCCGGAACACTATGTCGAATTTCGCAATATGATGCACGAGGGAACAAAAGCTGCTCTTGCTGTTTATGAAGAAATAGAGAAAGAATACCAGGAACTCTTTGGAAAATACTTTGGCGGCCCTATTGACTGCTACAAATGTGATGATGCCGATGTTGTATTCACATCTCAGGGTTCAATGGGTGCAGAAGGGAAAGATGCTATTGATGAACTTCGCGAAGAAGGATACAAAGTTGGGAACGCAAGGATACGAATGATACGACCTTTTCCAGTTGATAAAATCCGAGAGCTCGGAAGTAGAGTGAAAGCTTTCTCTAGCTATGATAGAGGTGTATCTTATGGATTCGGGGGTCCTGTGGCTAATGATATTCGTGCATCGATGTACCATACAAAACATCGCCCGATAATTAAGAGCTATATAGGTGGCTTAGGTGGTCGGGATGTCACAATCCCTGACATCAAAGCTGTGATCTTGGATACGTACAAAGCCGTAGAGAGCGGTGAGCTGGGGTCTGAAGAGACCTGGAATGATTTGAAGGAGTGAGTGAAATGGTCGCAACTAAAGAAATGCCACTCAAGGAATATGTATTGAAAGGTAATGCTGCATGTGCTGGTTGTCAGGATATGGTCGCCTTAAGACACGCTCATAAGGCACTCGAGGGTGATGTTATCCAAGTTGTTCCAGCATGCTGCACTAGCGTTGTTCAGTCACTCTGGCCAAAAAGTGGGCTTGGAATTCCTGTTCTTAATACTGCATTCATGGCTGCAGCTGCAACCGCATCAGGAGTAAAAGCAGCCTTAAAGGCCAAAAAGAATCCTCATACCATGGTAATGGTTTGGGCAGGTGATGGTGGGACCCTTGACATTGGGATCCAAGCTCTAAGTGGTGCGTTTGAACGGAGGACCGATTTTCTCTATATCTGTTATAATAACCAAGTCTATAGTAACACAGGAACGCAACGTTCTGGAGCTACACCACTTCATGCTCAGACAACAACCACTTGGTTTGGCAAGACCGAGCCCGAAAAGATGCTTGACTTCATCGTAGCCGCACATGAACCGGTGTATCAGTTCACAGCAAATACTGCTTATCCTCGAGACCTCTTTGACAAGTTCAAGAAAGCTCGAGAATACGAAGGCCCCAAGTTTGGACATATCTTCCTTCCATGCCCACAGGCTTGGAACTATCCTGTAGAGAAAGGAGTAGAGATAGGCAAGCTTGCAGTGGAAACTGGATACTGGATTCAATGGGAACGTGTGGGTGATGAATTTACTCTTGGCATGCATAGCAAAAGATTCCAAGACCCTGAGAAGCGAAAGCCCATAGATGAATTCCTGAAGATGCAGGGTAGGTTCTCACATTTGTATAGACCCAAACGGGATGACAAGAAGATCAAGGAGATAGAGGACTTCATCCAGCATAGATGGGACATGCTCATGCGGACTTTTACATGAGAAACGCGCAGAGATTGTCTGGATTCACTTCAAGAGCTCCTCAATATTCAATTTGCGTATTGTAGAACTAAATATGTCAAGCCTCCGGCGTATGCTGAAACAATTCTCCTGATACGATGTTCATCATCTAGGTTGCTGATCTCTCCAGTTGAGATATATGACCGCGCTGACTCCTCAGCAATGAATCTTGATACCCATGGAAGGTCCATGATAGCACCTCCAATATTAAGAAGCTTCAGAATACGATATGCAGTTTCAAAACATAATGCTTGGGTAAATCTCTCTGACTCCTCACCAAATGATTTCTTATGGCTTTCAACTACATCGACTATCGCATCAAATGGTTCAATGACTTGATCAATGACCTCTTCAGATGAGATTACAGCGAGTACATCTTCTGATATTCGTTGCTTTAAGTTTGATATGATGACTCTAAAGCGACGTTCTGGAGTGATTTGAGGCTGTTCCCCACTCTTTGCCTTTTGCTTGTATTTATTCAATTCAGCAAATAGCCTACTTCCAAAATCGTCTGTTTCCAAAATTCGTTCTGCTATCTCATTATTTTCCAATGTTAACAATTTTATAAATAAGTCAAGTTCGATATTCTTACTCCTGCCATGGCGTGACCTGTGTATTTCGGAATAATATTCTGTTATCTCATTTAATAAGAATGAAGTAAATTCTAGTTTTCCCCATGGAGTCCGTCCCTGAGCAGTTTCAGAAGTATACTTTGAACATGTTGTCATCCTTTGGGCACTTTGTCTTAAAACATCTAAAGTCGTAAACAAATTACTACATATCTTGGGATTTCCGATTAATGGCCAATCGAAAGGTCGTTGCACACCAGCTCCATTAATTTGGATCTTTAGCATCGATTTGGCGTGCATTGAAACTATATACGCAGTTGTTTCTTCTATAATCTCTTTTTCATCCAGGATGAATATTCTATCAATGTCGAATGGGTATTTCGTCGAATGCATCATAATCATCGCAAGTAGTGATTGTATCCTTTGCAGTCGCAATGCATCATCGATACTATACCCCTTTCCAATAGGGTTGGGCTCAAAGACAACATCGTGTATTCCTCTCGACTCCATTGCTTTAGATATGTAATTAACAAGCAAAGCTCGAGATTCATCCGAAGTCATGAGATCACCTATGAATTGCTTAATACCCTCAATCGGATATTCTTCTGGTGCCACTATTGGACTTATGATAAGCTTAGGAATAGCCATTAGCCAAAGTAAAGCTATGACCTCAGTCCTTGCTGCCCCGATAACTTGCTGACCTGACTGAAATTCATCTTCATCTAAAGTGAAACCTGCCCAACGAGGGGCATCCATTAAGAATTCCAGGGTTGCGTCATCATGAAATCTTTTTGAGAGTAAATGCTTCTTGACCATGTTATACCTTTCAATTGTATCTGATGTTGTGATTGAGAAGCTTGCTAGGTCAAGCTCTTCTCGTAACTCAAGAGCATCTTTTCTACACAATTCCTCTATCGCTCTATAGAGCCATGTCTGATGCAAATTATCAACAATTGATTTAGTCGCGTTTAATAGATCTGAGCTCATCGTGTGCCCCCCTCAAACAGTTTTCTCAGGACTTCCTGATGTGTATCACTACCCTCCAGTGCATGCCCAATGTAATGAAGCATATCAAGAATCGCTTTCTCTATCTTGATTTCAATACCTGAGTCAACCATTTTTGGAAATAATAGATTGGTTAGTTCTTTTTCCATTTCGATGTCATCAAGAATTTTTAGTTTCAATCCGTGATCAGACACACCATCTCCGCTTAGACCTTCATATTTGGTATCTACAACAGTACCATAAGGATGATTTTGATTTCTCACATAGATTCTCATTCTAGGTTTCAGTCCATAGAATTCAATATCATCAAGTAATTTAGTAAGACGAGTCTGCAAGAACGAGCTTGAAATGTAAGCTTTTTTCAAATCCCCAAGAGGTATCTTCTGAGCAAGTTGAGAAGCAATTTGAATCTCCTGTTTGTAATCAAGTGATTCACGACTTATTCCAGAGTCTTTCATGAATGACTCAATTCCAAAACTACCAAGTGTTTCAGCTGTTATCTCAAATGGCTTGATTTCTCCCACTTCATCAAGAGTAATTCCGCCTCGTACATCAAACGTTCTGACATCTTCAGGTCTGAAGCTTGGTAGCATCACTCCTGATAGGCTCTTGTGAGTCACTTCGATTAGAACAGCATCGACAGATGTCTGCTGTGACGAGCAGTAAAACAATCCAGGGATGAAAGCATAGAGATTGCCTAGTGCATTTTCATTTGCATCTTCATTGGCAATGGGCATAGAATAACCTACACCCTCGAAATATCCGAGATCAGAGATTCCGATTAACCACTCATCTTCAGGAAGAACTGATTCCTGTATCTCAATTAGCTGCAATGACCTCTTTCTCGGAAGGTACAATAACTTTTCACCGGTCCCAGTTGTTGCTGTAATCTAGCAAGAATTTGAATCTTTAGCATCTGACTTCTCTGGACCAGAATTAATCTCTGGGTCGAATCTTCCAATATGTTATCATAACTATGGCTGCTATTGACCCAATAACTATTGTAGGCACTACGAGATATCTTAGCCGAAATTCTACGTAATGCGGATTTGTCCCATCCATATACTCTTGGATATTGGTGACATCATCATTGTCTGGGTCTTCAAGAGAATCATCTACTGTCGGATTAAGGTCATTATCAATTTCCCAAAGATCTGGCATCTGGTCGGAATCTGTGTCAGGACTATTTGGATTGCAATTGTATTGGAACTCAATCGAATTTATGACACCATCAGAATCATTGTCTCCTGATGCGTCATTTGGGTCCAAAGGATTAAGTCCATAATAAATCTCCCAAGGATCCGGGAGGGTGTCAGCATCAGAGTCAGGAGAGTCACGAAGGGTACCTATGATCATTTCTAAAGCATCGCTGAGTGAATCCAGATCCGAATCCATCGAGAAGTACGCTTGGTCAAACCAAAATTCTGTACTATCTACAATATTATTACCATCAATATCAGTATCATAAGACAGACATATCTCATGCCCGACACTGGTTCTCCCATCATTAGTTATTTGGAGCCTATAGATTCCTTTTGAAGTCACACTTTGATTGAAGATCTTAGCATGCTCCCATGGATTGGCATTTTCATCGACCATTTGAGCAATGAGTAGATTGTTTGTGTCATAGAGGGCTATGGATGTGCCTCCTCCAAACCATCGACATGTCACATGAATCGTAGTTGCTGTGCTTATTGCGAACGCAAAGTTGGTTATACTATCTGAAATCGATGTAAACGATATGTTCTGTGTTGTTGGTTCTCCATAAGCTCTTGCCATTGTAAATGCCATTGCACTACCTATCGCTCTGACTGTTTCAATTGCCACTTGATAATTGTAGAGGTGGTGAAACCAAGTATCTTGACTTGTGTGATACGCAACATCATATGCGAACCCACTCTCATGCGCAAAGAGGGCAGTATATCCTTTTGATATAAATGACCAATGATCAGAACGTGTCCACCCATCGAAATCTTCAGACGATATAGGTTGAATCATATGCTCCCCCCAGTTCCAACTCATGACTCTTGTCAAGTCCGCCCAGTACTTTCCATCATGATATGCTCCATCTGGATACCCCATTAATACTTGCTCACCTGCAAGCGCATAAGGACTTGGCACAAGTAGCATGTCAATATTATAATATGCAAGTAGTTTGACATCTCTATCACTCAAAATCTTAGCAACTTCTCTACTTCCTAATAGACCATTTTCCTCTGCATTCCAGGCACCAAAGTAAATGTCTAGTGGCCAATTGTACTTTGATAAGACCCTTGCTAGCTCGAGAGTTGCAGCAATCCCTGTCCCGTCGTCGTTTGCTCCTGGTGAATCCGTGACTGAATCATAATGACCTCCAACCATTAAGGCTGGGGCATCAACGGGTAAATATCCAGGAAGTTTGCCTAGGACAGAACCATAGTATCCCAATACTTCAACTTCAATCCTGCCTTTAGATACTGACCGTAACTCATTTGCTATCCAGTTTCTTGCGGCAATGTTGTTTTCTCCCAAATGTGCTGGTAATCCTGCAGGTCTAGATCCATTTTCAGTGAGCTTGATGATGAAATTGCGGAATGAGTTTAAAGAAATAGAATCAAAGATTTCATGCGAATAGTCAATTCCATAGACTCTTTGGTATTCAGTGGCTGGAGGCACATATTCGAAAGCTGCACCATTATCAACGATTCGGAACTCATTATTGACAGGACTCGTAAGTATAAACATGCAGATGATGAAGATTAGCAGTTTTTGCTTCATATGATGTCCTCTCTTAATCCCAGGGTTCTTTTCGTCTGTGAATATAAACAAATGCACCGATTGAAGCAATGAGTAGCATTGGTGCTGCGATGTATACCAAAGGCACCTCCATAATCTCAGGAACCTGAGGATTTGTACCATCAAGATACTCTTGCAGATTTGTCTTTCCATCTCTATCTAGGTCGAGCAATGAGTCATCAAAAAGGGGGTCTAATCCATTCTCTACTTCCCAAAGGTCATCCATCATGTCTGAGTCTGAATCTGTGGAAAAGGGGTTAAGCCCTCTCGAATACTCTTGCGCGTTGGTCAGATGGTCTCCGTCTGCATCCTCGTTTCCATCTGCTGGATTATTAGGGTCAAAGCCTGAAGTAATCTCGTATTTATCAGGCATAGTGTCACCATCAGAATCTGCGCTCAACATATCTGTCCCATACATTATTTCTTCTGCATCACTAAGATTGTCGTTATCTTGATCTGATAAGAATAGAGCATGGTCAATCCAATATTCCTGGCTATCAGGCACATTATTCCCGTCGATGTCAGTTTCAAACGAGATTTGCAGTTCATAACCAACTGGATATGCATGATCCTTCTCCACTATCAACGTGTACAATCCCTTTGTTGAAACTGATGGATTGAATACATTGGTGGGTAACCATGCTGATGAATGGTCGTAAACACCTGACGCAACAAGCCCGCCGGAGGGATTTAGAAGGTAGAAAGAAGAAGAGCCTCCAAACCATCTGATTGTGATATTAATGGTCGTGAGAGTGGTGACAGGGATATAGAATCTTCTAGAAGTGGGGAGTCCCATAATGAAATCATATCTCAGGTCTGTTTGTTTACCATATGTACGCCCCATGATATGTGCCATGCTTGCGCCAATTACTGCAGTCGTTTCGACACCCAAATTATAATCGAAATCCGAATTGTCCCAAATATCGGATCCAACATGGAATGAAGAGTCAACATATCTGCCTGATTCAAATGCACAAATAGTATTGAATCCTCTGTTAAACAATGCATAATGATCGGAACCAGTCCAGAGTGGAAATTCAAACGAAGGAACAGAAAGTATTTTGTCATCTCCAATGTTACTACTCATCATGCGAGCGAGTTCAGCCCAATATTGCCCCTTATGATAATCAGTTTGCCCCAGGGTACCATAACCCATCAAAATACGCTCATCCGCTGGAAGCTCATGATCTTGGACCAGAATAGTATCGACATTATAGACCACCAAGAATTCCAACTCTCTGTTCTCAAACTCATTGGCAACCTGAGGGCTTCCTTGCATAAAGCGAAACCCGAATAGACCATTAAACGCAATGAAGTAAATGTCCAGAGGCCATTCATATTGGGACATTACTCTAGCAAGCTCTAAAACTGCAGCGATGCCGCTGCCGTCACAATTTGCGCCTGGTGAATTCTCTGGTGAATCATAATGCGCTGAAATAGCAAAAGCTGGATTTTTCCCTGGAAGATAACCTGGCAGTTTGCCGACTATATTCTTATAGCTCCCAATCTCTTCGATTTTGATTCTTCCCTTTGAGAGTTCAACGAGTTTTTGTTTGATGTATTCTCTTGCGTTCATATTATTTTCCGAAAAAATCTCGCCAACATCCGTTACAAATCTAGAGCCATTTTGAGATATTTCCTTGACGATTTTTCGATATTCCGAGAATTTGACATCAGAGTAGATTATTTCCGAAAGGTCTGTGCCATATACTCTTTGAATCTCAGAAGAAGATTGAGACACTAGCGATGCTTCTTTTGTGGAGTTAATAGGTTCCATACCTCCTACTGAAACTGTGCTAGTACAGAACCAGAGTATAAAGAAAAGCACAAACCACCGTTTTCTCATAAAGTTGCGGTTCAACAAATCTCCTCAAGAAGGTTCTCCTATGAGCATAGAGAGGCAAGTATTTCAGGGTTTTTTTATATCCTTCAAGTGACCAAAAAGACGGTTGAACAAACTATGCCTCTAACAGATTTCCCCACGGTCTTAGAAATCAAAGATCCAATTCATGGATATGTGTCCCTAACGGCTCTAGAAAAAGAAATCATTGATTTGCGTCTGAGTCAAAGACTTCGATATATTCAAAGCCCCGCAGGACTTTCGCTTGTCTATCCTGGAGCAGCTACTTCTTTGATGGGTAGAACCTTGGGTTTTATGCATATGACTGAGGTTTTCCTTGAATATTTAGGCGGTGATGTTGATGAAGTTCTCAGAGGTCGGTTGGCATCATTACTTCTCATGCTAACCAATGGTCCTTGGGGAAATGTGTCTGAAGAATATCTCTCTGTACGAGGAAATACTAGACAAAGAATTGTGAAGTTAATCCTAGAAAAGTCTGCTGTGAAGGACATTGTTGAAAAACATGGATTCACAGCCAATGAAGTGATTAATCTAATTCAAACTGGAATCCCCATTAAGGGGTTCAATCTCGACCTTATCCATTGTCCTATCAATCCAGAGTTAATCGATGATCTTGAACGAGACTCTTATTTTGCAGGTGTTGAATATGCACAGCTAGAATTCAGAAGACTATTTTCTGCGACAAGAATTACTAAGAATAAGATTGCTGTTGAACGAAGTTCATTATTCACACTTGAGTCCTATCTATCAGCCGCAGCAAATATGTTCGAGGCTGTTTACTTCCATAAGACTGTTCGAGCTGCAGAGCTTATGCTTCTCCGAGTTCTAGACGAAGCAGGGTCACAACTCTTCGCTCTACCTGCGGATGATTTGAGTTCATTTCTAAATTATGATGACCTTACTTTCCTTCACCGTCTGCTTAATGTAAATCCCGATGATACTAATGAAATGCGGTCTGCAAATAGCATCTATAATGATTTTCGTAGAAGAAATCTAATCAAGCTGGTTAGTTCTAGGGCAATTTCAGATCCAGTATTTCTGGCAAAGCTTGAAACAGCTGATGGTCTATATTCAATAGAGAAAGAAATTGCAGATGATGCTGGCATTGATCCTAGTAATGTATACATTGATTTTCCAGACCGAGTTTCAGTGACATTTTATCCGGGGCGGTTTGGGTTTGAAGATCTAGTACTCTTTGAACGAGGGTCTAGTGGCTATGAGTTTTGGCTCGCTACTGACCTAAGTCCAATGGCTCGGAGTTTCTCAAGACTATTGAAACCTATTCGGGTTTATACAACGCGTAGCTATCGAACTAAATTGAAGAAACCTGCAGACAGAGTTCTTGAGAGTGTTGATACTACTGGCACACAGTGAATTGTTCCATTCCATAATCTATAATATCTAACACTCTTTTCATTTATTATTGGTGAGGAACTTGAATGACAAACCACTGGAAGTATTTGAACAGGTGACATCGTCACAAAACATCTTGATGATACTAATCGGAGCTATAATTTGGTATTTAGGCTTCTACATTCCATATGTGCAGCCATTCTTCTTGGTTGTCGGTTTCGGATTAACTTGTATTCTAGCAGTCCAATCAGCAATGACCAAAGCAGTAAACATTGCTTTTCCGGGTTTATTGATTGGCGGACTAATCTATGTGCTAGGCTACTACCTACTTCATGTACCAGTTATAGGTTGGGTGGTTGGACCTGCGTTGGTCGTTTTTGGCGGAATCTTGATCCTCTTCTATGGTGCTTCATTAGCTCTTCAGAGAGCTGATATCCCCATCGTGAAGGACTTGGAAGGTTTCATTGAGTCAAAGAAGAAGAAAGACACTCCAAAAGGTACCATAAAAGAGATTACAAAAGACGAGGATTCAAGTGAAACGCCAGAACCTGGCGAAGATTGAACCACTAGCTAATAATGCAATCACACATGAACTCACCTGAAATTCCCTTAATAGTGTATCATGAAACTCGGAAGTAGATAGCTAGACTTACTACTTCAGTGGTGCATTGTTGTGTTTTCATGTAAGACCTGTGGCGACCCACTTTACATACGAAGTGCAGAAATGGATCAGAAGATTCTAACGATGCAGGTCCAGTGTCTTAGAGGCCACAAGAGTGTTCGTCGATTATCTGAACAACAAGCGAGAGACATGGCTTTTGAGGTGTTTAAGAAATTATACACGTGCACCGAATGCGGATTAAACATGACTCATATTGAGGAACGCGGTCAAGGGACTAACATCGAGAGTGTTTTCCTTTGCCCAATACACGGACCCCAAAAACGTGAGTTTCCTCGTACTTTTCAAGCAACTGTTGAATTAGTAGGTGCTGATGTAGATAGTCCTCGCTCAATCATTGATTCATTTAGATGCTCCCACTGCGGTTCTGTATATGCTATTAATGAGATTGACCTGCGTCAAGGTGTTATTGAAGTAGAAACTCGTTGTGCTAATGGTCATAAAACAACAAGATACCTCCCCACAAGTCTTGAAATTTCACTTTTAAAGAATATTCTACAAAGAGTTGTTCATTGTGACAAATGCGGTTTGCCAGGTCACATCACGGAAGTAGAAAGACGAGGAAACACTACACGCCTTACAGTATCATGTCCCATTCATGGAGCATCAAAGAAAGATATTCTTTCTACGCATCTTGATTTACTTCAAGAAGCTGTATCTGAGATTCCTGAAGACGCTGTTGTTAAGTCATCACTTGCAGCTCATGACTGTAGTCAAGCTCTTGCCATTAGGAGCATTGAGGAAGGAAAACAAGGATACAAGCTGAGATGCATATGTCCGGGTACGAAGAACACATCTGATAGAATCTTACCAATCATTTGGAATGAATCAGTCATAATACGAATTGCTGTTGCTCTTTTGACCTGCGATGAATGTGGAAGCCTTACTCATATTCTTGACAAAAAGCGCACAAAGAAGAAGGTCAACTTTAGAATAGTTTGCCCTGTTCATGGAGTAATGAAACGTGAAGCACCACCTGACGTCTATAAGTTAGTTGAAGAAAATCAATCCAAAATTGATCACATGCCTTCAATAATTCGTAGTCTTAGCTGTGAAAAATGTAGTATGCCATTAAATGTTCGTGATGTTGAGGAACGACGTGGTCTGATTGAGCTTGATGTTGAATGTCGGAATGGACATCGGAGCAGTAGGTTGTTCATCCCAGGTTTAGATCAAAAAACTCTCACGGGTCTCTACAAAAGACTGTATCAATGTCCAGAATGCTATGAAGATCTCGAGTTGGTCTATATAGAACCTCGGGCTCGAGAAGATCGGGTTGTACTACTATGCACACTTCACGGTAAAACTGTCCTTGATATTCCACCAGACCACGCAGAAGCAATGCAATCTGCATATAATGAGATGCAAGAAGACAAAAAACGACCTCCAATAGAAGTTACTGAACCAGAAGCTCCCGACATCCTAGCGAATACTTCAGCTTCTTCCTCAAGTGAAACTGGCGTTCTAGTGTTCAGAGGTTGCGAAATTGTTGGTGGCAAATTCGATTTTAAAGTGAAAGTGAAAAATGACAGTGGATATGTGATAACGAATGTCACTGTTTCAATTGTTGCATTTCCCCAAGATTGTATGGAATTGACTGGTGAGAATGTTAAGACAATTTCAAGAATTGAAGTTGGTGGCTTTAGAAGCCCTCAATTCACATTCTATCCGACAAAGGATTGTGTGCAAGGCAAAGTAGTCGCAACTGTTTCCTACATTGACTTCTTGGACCAACTCCACACCGTGAGTGTTGAACCCTATCTGATTCGTTCTGTTTGTGACTTGCTTCAACCCTCGAAGAAAACTACGGAATCATTCGAACTCTTACTAACCGGACTTGAAAAGACACAGCAAGAACAAACATTGGACTGGAATGCTCAAGTCCTTTTTAGCAAAGCTGAAAAGATACTGCCAGCAAAGAATTTTCATATTGTCGATAGTGAAGAACGAATATTGAGTGGCGAATTTATAGGCACTATCAGGGGATATGCTGAGGGTAAGTACACGCAAAAGAAGGTTGCAGTGATCATTCTCATTAGTGGTCCTGAGAATGGTCGCCATTCAAATGTAAGAGTGGAGGCACTTGGAGAAGATGTAGCTATGTTGCCAACCACTATTGATGAGTTAGCTGACACAATGGACTCGTGGGTTTGTCTTCGTTGTGGTGCACCTTTAGAAATTGAACAGGTTGAAGAGATGGGACGACGCCTTCCTGTGCGTTGCAGATACTGCACCGCAACTCTAACTATTGCCCTTTATCTCCAATAGAGCCATTATCTACGATTACGTAATATCTTTTAGGGAGCTTAGCACAACTGATTTAGGTTCACTGCCGCACACCAAGTGGAGGAGAGAACAATTTTCACTTGCAAGAAATGCAAAGAGCCTTTCTATGTTCAAGCTGGTGAACTCAAAGGGCATACACTTCGAGTCTATTGTCAATGTCTAAAAGGCCACAAAGGCAAACGTGACATTTCAAGATACCAAGCCGATAGCATGGCAAATGAAGTCTTCAAGAGTATCTTCACATGTATATTATGCGGCTCGATAATGACATTGATGAACACAGATGTGGGGAAACATAAAGCAGAATACATCTTTATTTGCCCAATTCATGGTCCTCAAAAAAGAGAGATC
>JAEORI010000186.1 GCA_016840965.1 Candidatus Thorarchaeota archaeon
GCCTTGAGGGAGACTCACCTGTCTTCTCAAAAGTACTCACAGAAACTCCCAACTCAACGCTAGTAATGAAGAGAATTGTCCAACAGGTACGCGGAATGACCAAATCCCTGAAAGGTAAGGAAGCTAACAATGCAAGTTCCTCATTGGAATCATTACAATCACTGCTTGAAAGGCTACAGATACTTGGGACATATGATGAAACAGCTCTTTCTGAAAGTTTGACCAAGTTAAGAGAAACTGTTGATAGTGCCACAGAGGCTCTTCTTACTTCACAGACATCAGATGATTCAGAAACACTTAGACTTCTTGTGTCTGCTGGCCTTGAGGCATTTGCCAGATTCAGATTGAAAATCACTTTAGAAAAGGGTCCCAATCTTGTATCCGGTACAAATGTCTATGGAGAAAAATTGGACCCCGAATTCTATCAGACTATGATGGATACCTATCTTGATAACGAACTCGAAAGAGGTACCATTATGATCTTAATCAGAGAACTCGGGGCACTTACTGCGAAGGATCTTGCTGGAAGAACAAAAATCCCTCAAGATAGAATTCTCAAACATCTTCTTCGAATGAAGCGAGATGAGCTTTTGACAATTGCTGGAGAGAGTCATGGTTATTTACTATATGATGTACCTAGAACTCCTTCCGAAGCTGAGATTACAATCCAAACTGCATGCAACCTTGCCCTTCAACTCTCTGAGGCTAAAGCCGAGCTTGTTAGGATTCTTGGCGATTTCAAAGCGCAGGACATCGGAAAACTTGTCGCCTCACTAGAAACATTCGACAAGGCCCGTGACAAACTTGTCACGGTAAGAGTGGGTGGGGTTGTTGTTGATGAGTCTACACTTGTAGACGTCGAGGACAAGTTAAGATCCTCAGTACTACTAGCATATCGAACTCGTGCCAAGATACCGAGTACTAGACCCAAAGTGACAGTTGAAGACCTTGTTGATGTAGATGTGCCATCAGTTCTTGATGAGTACAGAAGTCAGATGGGTTATGCACCTCTTCTAGGATTTGGAACCGTGAACTGGGACCACTCGAAATGTCTTGGTTGTAAATCCTGCGAACTCGCTTGTCCAGAAGATGCTATAGAACTCAGACATAGAATCGAAATTCCCAAGTTCTTTGAAATCTCTGATGAAACACTCTCTGAACTACCAACAAATCGTTCACTATTCTACAAAACTATTCAGAATCTAGCTACAGTGAAGCCATCCAAGGACATTAAACTCGAGAAGGAATCACCTGGCTTTGGCACGGTTGAGGTGGATCTCTGGTTATGTGTTGCATGTCGTACTTGTGTCAGACGATGTCCTGGTCCTGAAGGTGGAGCTTTAGAGTTGGAATTGAAGTGGAACCTGCCTGAGGTTGTGAAACATATCACAACATCCCCTTAGAATAGAACCGTCACTTCGCAACTGACTTATACGAAATAGTGGAATGTCTGGAACTGCACAAATCCATAATGAGGAACTGCAATGATTGACTTCAGATTGACAGATGAACAGTTAGCACTTCAAAAAAGAGTGAGGGATTTCGCTCAGGAGTACATGATTCCCTATGCCCATTATTACGATAAGAGTGGAGAATTCCCACGTCCCATAATCCAGAAGTGCTGGGAAGAAGGATTGATGAATCTCTCCATTCCAAAAGAGTATGGCGGTCCAGGTCTAGGATCAATTGAACAGTGTATCACTGTTGAAGAGATGGCGGCTGGCTGTGCGGGGATGACCACGAGCATCTATGTCAATACACTAGGTGCAGAGCCAATCCTTGTAGCAGGTTCTGCTGATCAGAAGGAGAAATACCTTCGACCGCTCACTGAAGAGTTAAAATTCATCAGTTTTGCTTGCTCAGAACCTGGAATGGGTTCAGATGTTGCTGGTATTCAAACGCGTGTGAAGAAAGAAGGAAGCAACTATATCCGAAACGGCTCAAAGTTCTGGATAACAAATGCTCCGCATGCAGATTATTTCACCGTCTTTGCAAGTCTTGATCCAAGTAAGCGTCACAAAGCACTCTGTGCATTTATCGTTGATGCTGATACGCCTGGTGTCAAAACTGGTCGTCCAGTAGAGAAAATGGGGCATAAGGCATCAACAACATCGTCTGTTATATTTCGTGATGCAAAAGTACCGCTAGAGAATATTCTAGGAGAGGAAGGGAAAGGCTTTGGAATTGCCATGCAGACCTTTGCAATGACTCGTCCATCTATTGCTGCTTTTGCAACTGGACTTGCCCGTGCTGCTATGGAGTATGCTCGAGACTACGTCAATAAGAGAGAGGTATTCGCTCAAAAACTGCGAGAATTTGAAGTAATTCAGTTCAAGTTGGCTGAGATGTTTATGAAAATCGAAGCCTCAAGATTATTGTATCTAAAAGCTGCATGGACCACTGACAATATTGGCGATGCAACAGTTCCTGCAAGCGTGGCTAAAGCATATGCCACTGACGTAGCAATGGAAACAGCAAGTGAGGCACTCCAAATCCATGGTGGATATGGATACATTGATCAGTACCCCCTTGAGAAGCTGTTCAGAGATGCAAAATTATACCAAATATATGAAGGAACGAGCGAAGTCCAACGACTCATTCTTGGACGTCATGTTCTAAGTGGATATGAGCCGGCTATGGAAAAGATTCCAAAATGGTATAACAAGAAACCTCCAGAATTTTGAGATTCTAGGGGAATTTTACTATGATAATAAAACGACTGAAAAATCTCAAGAAAATCGACGGGTTGGACAAAACTGTGATACGGGAAATGTTGAACCCACTCCATGAGAATGGTCTTGTGTCACTTGACTACAGTCTTGCACATGCTACATTAGAACCAAACAACACCTCGTTACCACACAGATTCTTTACTACCTCTGAAGTGTATTATATTCTCAAGGGAACCGGACTAATGTATATCGATGATAAAAGCACACAGCCGGGCCCTGGCGATACAACCCACA
>JAEORI010000027.1 GCA_016840965.1 Candidatus Thorarchaeota archaeon
CGTCTGATGTTATTGGAAAGACCAAGGGCTTCTATTGCTGAGAATGCAATCTCGAATCTATGGGCAACATGTGCACCTGCCATAATCTCTAGGTCTACTTCTGATCCACATGTATAAATCGTAAGATTTCGTTTCTTTTGCCGAACCAATTCATGAGAGAAGGCGATAGGTGGCCTCTGATAACCAAAGCCGCCCCAAAACAATCCATCGCCATCAGAAACTTTCATGGCTGCTTCTGCAAGTGTGATTCGTTTATCCTCCACCTCAGCCTCTGTCAAATGTAATCACCCGACCTTGAGTATCGTCTGTGTTTACAACCGGGCAGAAACAACATGCCTTTTATCTTTGACCATGGAGAAAAGGGAATCTCATCCAATGAGTGAGAGTAATAGTGCTAGAACAACAGGGATGATTACAATTATAGTACAGCAGCAGAATCCCCCTATGAGAAGAGCCCGTGATAACGAAACATCATCCTCTAATAGCTCGCCTTGAGTGACGACATGAGGACCAAGGACTCCTTTTGTTATTATGAGATCAAGATCATCATCCAAGGGAAATGATCCACCTCTTGGGATGTATTGATATCGTTCTCCACAAGCCTGACATTTAAGTTTCATAGGACCATCAAGCGAGGGAGGAACTGGTTCAGTGAGTCGATGTCCGCAAAAGGGACATTCAGGATACTCAGACATTGCGATGTACTCCTAGTTTTTTGAATCTAGAACCAGAAGAAACCAATTCCTAACATAAGCATGATGAAGAACATTAAGATAGGGAGGAAACAGCACATACATAGAATTACAAAACATGCTGCACCTGCGGCACCACCCTCTGCAGGTGGCTGCTCTATCTCCCAAGGAGTTTCAGATTGAGGAAAGCCATAGTAGGTTTCAGGTACAGAACCTTCAGTTCTGATAGAACTCATACGTTCCCCCTCTGGGAGGCGGAATGCCCCAAATCCTGGCAAGTACTCAAAAAATCCACCACAATTTCTGCATCGAAGTCGTACTTTGTTATCATAGTCCATAGCTCTGTCAGCAGGTACACTAGCACCACAATATGGACACTCTGGAATCTCAGACATGGTTACTCCTCTAGTATATTATTTTCGAGTTTGCTAAATGACTGAGAGGTTTTAAACTTCATCCGTCAAGATGTGTCTTACCTACAACTAAAAAGGGGGATTGCTGAAACTAGAATCATGTCAGCCAAAGATAAGTGCCCCACAAGAAGATTCCCTGGCATCTTGGGAGTCTTAGGACCTTTAATTGCACTTGCAACTATCTCTATCGCAATCATGCTCTCACTCTCGTGGTTCACATGGGATGGCAATGCTCTAAGCGATCTGGGTAACTATGATAATGGTCTACCTGCAGCCATTATTTTCAATGTTGGACTTGTTTTGGCGGGGATCCTTTTGCTAATCTTTGTATATTGTTTTGCGAGAGTGATTACAGATTTACCAACAAAGATTGGTCTAATTCCATTCTTCATTGCACTGATTTTTCTTGTCGCAATAGGAGTTTTCTCTGAGAATGCGGGTGATATACACTTCACCGTTTCAGTAGGATTCTTTGGTAGTTTCCCCTTTGCGATGTGGTTTGTAGGAGTAGGTTTCCTTAGGTTCAGGAAATTCTGGTGGTTCTCATTGATATCACTCATCCTACCATTCTTTTCAATTTACATGTGGACTTCTTGGTTTGGCGGTGTATTCCCATTCTGGAGTGGTAATGCGATTCCAGAGATTACTACTGCATTCACTGGGATTGGATGGCTCTGGCTCATTTGGTTACTGTATGACAGAAGCGATCTTTCAGTGATTACGAATTAATGCCCTATAGATACTTAGATGGAGAAAGGATACAGCAGGTTTACAAATTTCAAATGAGTTATCTGGAGATTTTGCTAATTACTATTGGTGTTAAGAATGGGAGTAACAATCCGATGGCTAGGTCATGCCAGTTTTCAAATTAAAGCTGCCGAGAAAGTGATCTATCTTGACCTCTACCGGTCAAAGGAATTAAGACATAGAGTTCCGGACAAGTTGGAACCCGCATCAATCGTACTTGTGACACATTCTCATAATGACCACTGTTTCCCAGAGGCGATTGATGAGGTATTAACTGATGATACAATAGTTGTGGGTCCAAAAGACTGTGCTGGAAAAATTGGTCATGCGATTGAATCATTGAAACCAGGAGAGGAAGCAACATTCAGCGACATCAAAGTCAAAGCTGTCGAAGCGTATAATATGAAACGGTTCCGGTCTCCTGGAAACCCATTCCATCCGAAGGGATTTGGGGTGGGTTATCTGATTGAGGTAGAGGGAAAGACAATCTACTTTGCTGGAGACACAGACATCATTCCAGAGATGCAACAGTTGGGCCACATTGATGTTGCTCTTCTTCCGTGTGGAGATACATATACGATGGACAACAAGGAAGCTGCTGAGGCTACTAAAATAATTAAACCCAATGCAGTAATTCCTATGCATACTTGGGACAAAAGCGTTGATGCCTTCAAGAAAGGAATCACTGGCACAAGTACGAAATTTGTGCAATTGAGAGAGGGAGAGGACTTCAAACTCTAATAATAATCAAATTACTATCAATTTCAGAGTGAATGTCCATTGGTAGAATACATATGGAGGATGATATGAAGAAGAAGCAGTAGTAATGGTGAGTGGTGTTCCATTAGAACATGAAACAGATCCATACCACCAGTCTCCAGCATCAACATTGAAATGTCGATAACCAAAATAGAATGTCTGATTCTCTAGTCGAGATAGATAGGTATCGCAACCAAATTCATGTTGACCTGCATCTTCAGGTGTATCAGGGAATAATGAATCCAGATAGTCCCACGCTCCAATAGGCATGAAGAATCTTGAGATTAACTTATTCAATGTTGAACTGATGTTAGCGGGGATACTGGACCCATTAGAGAATCTCGTTGACACCTTGTTTACAAGAACTACATCAAGAAGGCTATCCTCTGATTCTATATTACGAGTAGGTAAGTATACAATCTTAGCCACAATAGACGTGTTTGCAATACGTGAGAGAACAATTGGTTCGACTGTCCCAAAAGGAGCAGATTCAATGAATCCAGAGGCAGTTGCAATGAACTCGAACTCATCATCGACAGTAACTTCCCAAGAGAAAGAGGGTGCTTCCTTAGGGCCAAAGACGAAGAGAGTTGCCACAATAAAACTAAGAATAATCACCCAAACAACTGCTACTTTCTTTAGCTTATCCATTCCATAACCCTCAGACTTGTATTGAGAAGAAGTCCATATCAATTAAGGGGTCACTTCAACCCAGATCGGACCAATATAAGCAAAACGACCATTGGCACCAATAATCCGCACGAGATAGAAGTCCGCACCATTTGTATTCAGAGTGTTAGGATCTATTGGATTGTCACTGTACCCATTTATGTAGTACTGACCATTTATCAATATACAACTCTCAGAACCATATGATGCACCAGTAATGGTTTCTGTGTCGATGTAAGTGATATTGACAAGAGGTTGGTTTATTCCAATGCTTGTAAGCAACTCGCCATTCTTTATGATTTCAATCTGGGCATTCCAATTTGGAATCCAATTATCAGTAACTGAAGCCGCACTCTGAAATGACGCGGAGGGAGACCCGTCCTGTGCCAAGATTATTTGAATCTCTCTCGGTGTTGAGGGGTCATTTACAAGGAGTGTTGAATTACCCCCCACACCAACCCCATTGATTGTGAAGTTGAGGAGTGGTCGTCCGTAATCAGAACAAGCATAGACAACCTGCTGTTCTAAAGCAGAAAAGATTGATTCACGAGTCAGACCAGATGCATACACAGCGGTCAACCCACTAGGATATGGGTGCTCATTTCGTGTGTGCCACAGACTGAATGGTCGTTGATGCCCCACAAAAGCTGGAGTATGGCTTATTGAATGTCCTGGATGACCGTCATGCTGATCGCCTGATGCGTATACAGTCATTCGATAGCCCATCTTAAATGCGTCAATTACAGACGTTCCGTTTGTATACTCTGGTGTTGGTGCGATAAGGCCTACATAATTGAGCGGATGTCGTTGTTCAAAGAGACACTCACCATGAACTGATGTGACCTCAACCAGCTTGACATATTTTGGATTTATATAGGTCCAGTCCTGAAGATATTGTTTCTGTGTTGCGTGATGAGGAAGAGCGAGGGCTCTGCAACTTGTAGCAGCTGTAAACTCATCAAGAGCATTCCACAAATCTTCTGTCTTTGGGAGGGTCAAGTATGAGAGAATAGGATCCTTCAGTAACTCATCTCCACTAAACACACATGTATAATGACCAGTTTCGGTGTTTGTCCATTCCAGACCATGAAAAGCCACAAATCGACTTGGCTCATAGGCCGCGTTTGTAGCACTTTCCAGTACATTGAAACTGCTAGGTCCAAATAGCATAATCTCTCCATGATCAGTCAGCGCCATGAAATCAAGACAGGCAACATATCTGCCATAATAGAAAGAATGAGCAGCTGTTCCAGTACCATCTGAGAGTTCAGAGTGATTGTGAATGTCACCCCAATAGATCATAGTATTCATTTCACTAGCATTCTTGGCAATGATTGGATTACTGTAGTAGGTGTTACCTGTTGAACTGTCCTCAACTAGTATGTAATGGATCCCAGGAGTATCAATCGTCACTGTGAACACACGCCGCCCATTATCTTTCCCATCATGGATTTCATATGCAATATCAGATCCGAAGCTTTGTCCAGTAAATGTGTATGATGATGGCAGGTCTGCTGAAACCGTAGCTAGTTGATTGAATGAAGTGAGATTGTAGGACTCGATAAAGAATTGAACTGTGCCCTTGAATGTAGCACTCAACCGTTCGTATGGGTCCCAAGCTTCTACAGTGATTTCAAAATTGGTGGATGTAACAATTGTTGATGGAGCATGCACCCAGAGTAGTCTTGTCCTATTATCAAACATAACGCCCAAGTCAATACTCACACTTGACCACATTAGTACAGGTGACAAAATAACTACAAGCACAAGCAACCTGCGAAGATTCAGAGGAATGGTCTTCAAATTTGCCTTGAACTCTGAAATGACAGGCGGCAACACTCTTCCAGTTCTATACCAAATCCAGAGAATTATGGAGCCTAGTGAATACATCACTAAAATAGTAATTGAGCTCATTATCGCCATTGTGAGAGGCGCAACAGACTTGACAACGTGAGCGAGAAGAGTCGCGGTTCCTGCTGCAAATGCTAGTACAATGCCATGTCGCGACCAGGAGGATTTTCGGAATGCAAAGAAATAGACAATCCCAATGAACAGTCCGATGAAACTAAAGAATAGCCAAAATGTTGAAAAAATGCCAAACGCAAATAGAACGATTCTTCCCACGCGAAGAGAAATTTTCAGAGCTCTTGCACCCTGCGATGACATTTCTTACCTTCCCTTTATTTGCGAATACCGAAGTGACCCATAACATTCCCGGCATTTAACATCACTCATTGATTCTTTGCTAAGGTTGATATCCTTTCAAAATATACGAGCTTCAGATGGAGGGTGTCTACTATAGGAGCCGCACTTGATAGCCTGTTTCTTGTGTTGGAAATCGGAATTTTAATGACCTTGGTGGTTCTGGTTGTTTCTATATGGAGCGGCGTATTATCTGGCAATCTCAAGAAGAGTACCGTTTGGAGGAAGCCACTTATCCTTCCATCTTTGGCATTTGCGATAACAATTATCGTTGCAATGACACTAGTACCCTTGCCGATGTCGGCCTATAAAGGGGATAATCAGATTCAAGGAGATGGCTTATTCTCAGCAGAGTTTTCAGTCTTCGAAACAGATGCATACGAAGCTGAGATTTTAGTAAGAGTAGTTGTTGGAAGCTTGGAATTAAATGAGAGAATTGAAATCTACGTTAATTTCTCCCTCGAGGATATACTAATGCAGTCCCTGTTCATCAACATGACAAACAACATTCTTGATGTAGATGGAGGTGTGACAAGAAGTATAATATTAGATCAAGGGACATACAATGCGACTGTTACTTACGTATGCTATCTTGACGGGGTTCTTCAGGAACCACGATATATCTACACCCTGATACATCAACCAGTTACATCATCATTCATCCGAGAGCTAAGAGATTGGGGTTCATATCAGTTCTTGCTTACCATTGCGTGCATATTTCTAGCGTTAGCTGGTATTTGTGTAAGAGGAGAAGATACAACAAAAATAAGGGAGGAGGACATAGACGAAGAACCACCTAGAGATGGAGAGGTGTATGGTAGGAAAATGGGTTGGTGATCTTGACTAGAGAAGACGAAGTTCAATTTGCGAGCCTAGCTGAGCGCGAATGATAATTTCTAATAGTGATGATGCACATACTGTAGTTTAGAAATCGTGGAAAAATGAGGGATTGGTGTGAGAAAGATCACGATTATTATGATGCTTTTTCTTGTGATTTCATTCTTTATCGCGTGTGATGCCACAAAAGTAGATGCGAGTTTTACTCCCGCTCAAGGTAATCCCCAAGAAACTGAAGAGCTACTTCCTAATCCTATTTTTCTGGTTGAACCCGACGTTGAGATTGGTTATGACTCACCTGAATTTAGTTATGAGTATCTTGCACAAGGCGGGAGTGGTGAGGTGAAACTCATATGGGAACACAGCGCAGGGTACCAACCATATTTCTGGTCGATTCCATATATGGGATATGATGAATGTCGCGAATTTGCTCGTTTGAAGCAGGAGTTCACATGGGATTATAACCAGACTCCAGTGACGCTTAGGATTTCTGCATCAGTTCAAATAACATGCTCCGGGGACTTTGCA
>JAEORI010000187.1 GCA_016840965.1 Candidatus Thorarchaeota archaeon
ATTCCTCAAAATCAAAGCACTCGATTTTGGAAAGACAAACAAATTCATTGTAGTCCTAATCATTGGAATACTAATGGTTCTTTTTGCAAGCGATCTTGGTGGCATACTAGTCATCATAGGCGCGATTCTTTGGTTGTTATAGAAGTTAGAACTCATCTCAAGTCATATGACAAGAGATGAGTCTTTTCTTTTTTAGGTCAGATTAGACTGAGGCAGTAATGGCTTTATCAAGTCTGTCAACAGCATCATCCAAGTTTTCCTCAGTGATAATATAACTTGGAGTGAATCTGATTACATTCTGCCCAGCTCCAAGAACCCAGAGTTTTTGCTGCTGAACTGCATTTTTTACAATACTGTCTCTGAGTTTTGGTGCTTTTTCCTTGGACTTCTTGTCTTTAACAAACTCTATACCAACCATGAGGCCTATTCCTCGTACGTCCCCAATGACCTCATATTTGTCTTTCAATTCATTGAGGAGTTTTAAGAGGTATGCTCCATTCTCCGCATTCTTTTTGAGATAGGCACCATCTTCAAGAGCCATAAAGATCCATAACGAAAGAAGAGACATTTTTGGCTCTGCTGAAAATGTTTCAGAATGACGAGCGCCTCCAGAGAACATTGGTGCAGGACCAATGGATGCACCCATGGGATACCCGCCACCTATAGCTTTGCCCATTGAAATGTAATCAGGAATTACTCCATGATTCTCGATGGCGCACCACTTTCCAGTCCGGCCCATACCTGCCTGAACCTCATCCGACATGAAATAAGCACCAACCTCTCTTGTTATCTCATATATTCCTTGAACTGCTTTTGCTGGAGGAACAATAAGACCACCTTCACCACAGAGAGGTTCCATCACGGTGACTGCAATGTCATTTCCTTCAACTTGAAGTGCATATCTAAGAGCCTCAACACATTCAACACTACAGTTCTCAACAGTTGTACCATATGGACAACGGTAACAGTATGGGTAGAAAACACGAATAACATCAAGTCCTTGCGGAAATCCAGACTTGTGTTTGGAGTTTGATGCTGTGAGTGCAAGAGCATATCCTGTTCGACCATGGAAAGCCGGTCTAAAACCAACGACCCTTCGTTTCCCGGTAAGGTCTATTGCAGACTTTAAGCAACCTTCGACAGCTCTACCACCAGAGGTTGTGAACACCACACGTTTCTTGTGATTGCCGGGTGTGATTGCTGCGACACGTTCAGCAAGTAGAGTTTGTGGTATTGCATCGAAGTCTTGTCCAGGTAGCTCGTTAACGACATCATTGATAGTTGCTTCGAAATCAATATAGGGCTTATACCTAAGACCTAATGCTCTAACCGCCACGCCACCAGTTACATCCAGATATTCAGTTCCTTCAACGTCAAATATTCTGACTCCTTCGCCTACAGTATGATCAAGACATCCATAGATATCACGATCTTGTGTCGTGATTGCGAGAGCATCAGCAGCTCTTCTCTTCCAGTACTCATTTGTCATCATACTCTTGTTAATGTCAAAACCAAGATCTTTCAGAATCTGAATGTGTTTGTCATCCATACAATCAACCTTCTGTGGATTCTATGGTGACCGGGGATGACGGCACCATTATCTAATTTGCGATGTAGGCTAGAGTATCAGTTGGTTCTATTTCTTGAATACAAGGAGTAGTCCCCCTAATAGAATCATAAGACCAGCAAGTGTATACAAACTTCTGAGCCAAGCTATTGGATCCAGGGTGACCGCAGGATATGAAACAATCAGGATGATTATGAATCCGAATAGACTCAGGAGTGCTCCTGACTTTTGCACCTTCCATGATATGAATCCGCATGCATCAAAAGCCAGAGCGACCATTATTATGATTACAATTGCAAGAAGGATTTCTATGATCCCTTCCAAGGAACCTGGACCTGGACTAATCATAGCTCTGTAAATTCGTTCGAGAGCATAAACAAGAAGCACAAGACCACCTAGCACAGTAAAGCCCTGCGCAGCACCTTCAGCTTTACAACCCAATTCTAATTCTCCTCCAAATGGATAGCTACCCCATATTAATTCAATGCATGTATTTAACCATCCCGTATCAGACCCAGATAATACACACACCTGTATTGCTTGGAGGACATGAGGGTATGACATCTAGTCACAAACCTATGAGGTGACATATACGAGATACTCCAGCTATGACGGGAATAAGAGCACTGAGAGGTCGATACGGCTTGACAAGACTGAGGGGCATGTCATCATCGAGGGCAGGTCGTACCCCGCTCGAGAGATTGTCGAAGCTCTAGCACAGAATGGTTATACTGAGCTGAGATCTGTTGGTGATTCTCTTATCCTTGGGAATAGACGAATAACTCCAATCTTCAAGTCTCGTCAGGACCGCGCAATGGCATCACTGTGTCATGGTAGCCTTGCCTACTGTTGTCCATTATCAAAGAGGTGCGCTGAGAGAGACCGTGCACTAGAGATACTTGGACTAACATTGGATGAGTATGAAAAATTGAAAGGGGACTCACACGTCAAATTTGTAGAAACAGCCAGAGGGTTGTCAGACCTAGACTCAAGCTGGGAAAAACAAGCTCCAAGAGAAAGGTTAGCAAATCGTCCAGCATCTGATCCAGGTTATGGTTCTGACGATTATCGGCAAGACTTTGAATCACTTGATAGAACCATGCAATCATTGACCGCTCAGTATGCAGACCGTTCTGGTCCATGGCAAGATGAACCTAGGCAATCAAAAGAAACTTATCGATATCAAGGAGACAGTCGCCTCTTTTCCCAAGACGAAGACCGCAAAGTCTGTAATACTAAAATCGATGAATCGATTGAAGGTATTGGAACATTATTTTCTCAAGGAGAACTTAGTCCATTTGTGGATGATTCACGAGAAGATAGAGATGGGTATAGTTTCTGCTTTTCATGTGGTCGAAGTATCCGTGCAGACAATAGAGTGTGTCCCTATTGCAGTGCAAGGCAATGAGTTTTAGTAGCTTCCAATAGCACTCTCACGTCGACGAGAGTAGTCTGATGGATAGTGGAACGTACCCACAATACGGTCAATACCCACGTCTTTACCAAGAGCTTTCAATTCCTGCAGCTGTTCGATGGTTGTAACACCCCAACGGAAAAGAGATGCTCTACCACCTCGTCTTGTGAACTCGTTAACAAAATAAAGAGACTCCACTAATTCGCTATACTCGGAACTCCCCTTTGTGGGAAGGATTGGGGACCATGGATAAAGGTTGATTAGAACATTTTTTGTTATTTCGCCAATTCTTGCGTAGTCATATCCATATTCGTCGCGAGCCCCTTCTGCAAAACCAGTTTCCGGATCAAGTAGAACTTCAACAGAGAGTTTCAGTGGTTGTTCTCGACCTGCAGCTTCATCTGATTCTGATGCGGCATCCTGAAGAAATTGTAGTCCTTCATGCACTTTTTCGCTGCGAAATTGGTGCCACTTCTCATGTATCTCCTTGTTCTCTACAACAAGTGCATAGCTGAGGCGATTTGGTTCTTGATCAACCAGAGGTGCGAAATCAGCTCTACAGCGTTCGCAGAAACAGAAATGGTCTCGAATGTAGCCAGTCCCGAAGAGCAAGATCTCGTTGATGGGATATGCGCCAATCTCCTTGACAATCTCAGCTCCATATTGCCAGAACTCCTTCCGGTTTGGACAGATCTGGTGCTCCATCTTGACGGCTTTGTCATTCATAGTCTGATATTTGGGATCTCGGGCGAACCAACCATCTGTATAGAAGTTCATCCCCACTACACCATGAATGCTAAGTGCATCATTTAGCTGAACCCATTCCGAAAAGAATTCAGTGTGCTCTTCTCTTACAGGTGCTGTTTTACTTGGATACAAAGCATAACCATCAGGACCCTTACCGACGATTCCTACTGCTTCCATGTATGAAGCATATGTCGAAATGAACTCTTTTGCAGACAAGTCTATATCTTCAGGTTTGAACATAATTAGCATCTTCTGCATAAAGAACTCGCGATAATTCAATTTCATTATCTTTGTACCCCGCCAATATCGGTATGAACTTTGCACTCGGTCTGCATGCGTGTATCAAGTCACCGCTATAAGAATTTCTTATTCAGACTCTTTATGAATTCCTGTATTAGAAGAACTGGTCTAGGGTCGTGAATCCAAGGAACTCATTAAAGTCTAGACCCACTGAGTCAAGAACTTGTTCGAACACGCTCTTCAAAATATCAATGTATGCGTCCTTATCAATCCAGTAGCTCACCTCTTTGGCAAGCTCTACGGGAAGTACGGTTTCTTGCCCCTTGGTCTTGATATATGACACAATGGTGCCAGGTGCAGCTTTTGTGGGATCCTGGGTTTTTTCTACAAGCATCTTGGCAGCTCTCACGTGAGGGATGTCAGTATCATATGAGTAAAGGGGTTTTGTCAGCTGAATTCTGAAAGCTAGTTCCTCCGGATCGTAAGGGTCAGCTTTTCCTTCCAACCTATCGATAACACAGTTAACTACCTCACGAATCTCTTCCTTTGCGACTTCAAAGCCTTCAGGATCATTTACCCTGCTTAGAACCTCCAACATCCTTCGGAAAGCTTCTTGAGCGAAATCAGGAGTGTTACGTTTCTTTCCACTAAGTCCCTTGACTTCAACCTGTCCATCTTTATAGACACCAATGTAGTTCTTCTTCCTGTCGGAGAGAGCTACATACTTGTAGGTTTTCTCTACCTCAAGGTCGATTCCTAGCTCTTTTCTTGACCAATGCACCAACTCTTCCTGTTGTTTCTCTGTCGGATTATCTAGAAACACTGAATCAGTATCTCCATAGAGAACACGTATGCCCATTGTTTCAGCTTTTTTCTTTGTCCTGACAATGGCATCTCTACCATATGCTGTGACACTCTCTGCTGCAGGCATGCAAAATAGCTCGAAGTGTTGTGCTCCTGTGACACCATATGATGCGTTAACGAAAACTTTGAGGGCTTTTTCTACTACTGAGTACCAATTCCTAATATTCTTACTAAGTGCTTTATCTTTGCTCTTTGGCTTGAACCATTTTACTCGAGTATCTCTGAAGAACCCAATTGTTTGGCTAATCATACCTCGTTTTAATGTGCAAGTCCAGTGTTCTGTTTCAGGGACTTTGTTTTCGACTCCATTTCGACAGACTTCATGAGGACAATCAACTGTTTCATAACTAATGTTATGCGTCTTCATAATTGTGGGATACAGACTCGCAAAGTCAAGAACTGTGGCATTGAAATGAACCCCAGCCACTGGTTCAATGACGATTGCACCCTTGAATGCTTTCCCACCAATCACTGCTTCAGTTTGTGCGTCAGCTTGTTTCATGCTATCAATATCGACACGTCTAGGTATCAAGAAATTACGAGACCGGTGTTCTTGTCTGAACACAGATTGAATCCATGATGAGATGTAGAATCGTGTAACATCATCCATTGACATTCGTGAAATACGCATCAATAGAATTATCAAACGTAAGAGAAGATTGTCTTCGAATTGTGTGAATCTCAAAACGATATTTGCATCCAACCAGCAATAGTGAGCAAGCTCATAATATGGAAGTTCAGATATATCGCCACTCAAACCTAACTTCCCAACACCAAGCAAGCCTTGGGCAATTGATTCTAGATTCTCTCGTTGATATGCACCAGAGAGCGCATAAATCTTGATTGAGGGGTTTGTGAAGAACTTGTAAAAGTCTACGTGGACACCACGGTTTAGATTAGCACGCTCTCGACGAGGGTCTTGATTTCCCCTCAATTTGATTGGGCAGTATTTATCCATGTCAATCTTCAGACGTTTTGCACGGTTATGGAGATACTTCAAGTCAAATGTATCGCCTACGAAAGTAAGTACTATTGGATACTGATTGATAATACCAAATGCCTCTACAAGCATTTCTACTTCATCTTCAAAATACACAATTTTCAAATCTTTTGGAAAATTAGGACCTTTCTTTCCTTCTAAATGACCTTCACGTTTTAGGACGCAGCATTTGTTGAATCCCTCGCTATCAGAGAGACCTATTGCAGTGCCCTGATATTCTGCGTTCCTCGTGTCTGGGATTCGGTTTACCACTGGTGTATAGACTTCAATATCTACTGCAAGCCGCTTAATGTCTGGAACCTCAGTGAAGAACATAGGAGAATATTCTTTGATGATTGACTCGAGACCCTCTTCATCTTGAACTGATTTCTTGAACTCTTCAAGAGTCTTAGCATCTACATTAGGCGGACAAGAAACAAGGTTACTATTTTCTATTTTATACATTAGTCCAGGAACAAGCTTGCTATCATAGGTGTAGCATAACTGATAGCGAATAGCAGCTTCCCAAGCATGACTGACATTATTGTTATCAACAAGTACATTTCTAACAGAAGTTGCAGACCCTCCAATCGCCAGCGGATTATCACCAACTACCTTGGTCATCTTTACAGGCTCGTCTTTGAGGAGATCATGCAGCTCAACTATTTCAGTCTTTAAGAATCCGGAGCTCTTCCTTGCTGCAGCCTCAACAGCTTGTGGAGGCCAATCAGTATAACAATAGGGCTTGTGGCCAGTATTATCAAACCAGAAGTATACTCGTTTGGTGTCAGGATGATAAAGTCGAGCAATTGCTTTGTTATGAGGTCCTGAGTAATCAACTGATAACAGAAATGATGGGGGGAGATTTGAAGGTTTATCACTTTCTCCAACAGAAACCTCAACGCCAGAGTCTTCCTCTTCCTCCGTTGTTGCATCCTCAGAAATTTCATTACCGTTTGTAGAGATGGATGAGGGGTTATTTCGACTTGAAACCTCAGGATTGGATGGTGGGTCATCTATCAATGAATCATCCGATGGAATATCAGATTGTGTGAAATAATCTTCAAGAGAAGATTGGTTTTCATCTTGAGGTTGCTCATCCTTTGTCAATACATTTCACTGCTTATGTGGATTGTCTAGTCTTGATAAGCACTTCCTATTATGGTCATACATGCGTGTTCTTCATTAGTACGTTCCACATTGACAATAAATATGGTGCACTCAACTCAAACCGGAATAAAGAGAGTGATCTTCGCTCGAATGGATCCAGGAGAAGA
>JAEORI010000188.1 GCA_016840965.1 Candidatus Thorarchaeota archaeon
AGATCTGTGCCACCAAATGATGGTTTTGAAGCATCCATCCTCAACGTGAACGGAATCCCAACATATGCTTCTCCTGTAGAATTTGATGAGATTGTATACGATCCATCAATGGTATGACACTCGCCACATTCTAATGTATAGCCAGAATGCGCAATTGTTGCAATTGCTCCTAGAAAGAGGAGAAGTGAAAAAGCACTGATTATTCCAAGTATTGTTCTAGTCCTTCGGTTCATTTGATAACACTCAACTGCGGAATGCTCTCCCAATAAACAGAGAGTGTCTGAAACTGGTTATATAAGAATACTTCAAAATGATTTAAAGTTTCAAACTTCAACTTTTGTTACTCTACAACTGTTGTCAATGTTAGAATTTTAAACAAAGCCCATCTTTAGTTCCAGATTGAATCCTCTTCTAAAGCGTTTCAAAATATTCCAAGGATTATTTCGATTTTTATCATATTGTTACATTTCTCAACTCTCGCTAGGTTTTTATCTTACAAATTTCCAAGCCCTAAACTGTAAGCGGCTCTGTTCATGAGCTGGAGAGTGGACTCATGGTCCTGAAACCAAAACCAAAAGAGAAACTAGAGGAGATTTTTAGAGACCGCCTAATAACTGAGAAACATGAACTGATCCTTTTTGGACAGGATGTTGGGTCTCTCCCAAAACAAGTAGGTTGGCTCATGAACACAAAACCTGATGCCATTGTCCAACCTCAAAGTCCTGAAGATATTCAAGCACTCTATAAGATTGCACGGGAGTTTAAGATACCATTAGTTCCTCGAGCAGCAGGAACATCTGGATATGGCGGTGCAATCCCGAGAAAGGGCGGAATAATCGTTGACATGCGACGAATGGACAAAATCCTCGAAGTTGATAGTGATAATCTGACAGTCACAGTAGAGCCTGGAATATCATGGGCTAATCTACAGTTTGAACTAAACCGACAAGGTTTGGACACTCGATGCTATCCATCATCTGGCCTTTCAGCTACAGTTGGAGGATGGGTGTCGCAAGGCGGCGATGGTATAGGGTCTCTAAAATACGGTAACATCAACAAGAATGTCGTAAAACTTGAGGTTGTGTTGCCAACTGGAAAACTTGTCAAAACAAAAGACATTGAATTATTCTGTGATACAGAGGGCATTCTTGGAATCATTACGAAAGTCACTTTGAAGATTAAACCACTGACTCCCATGAAGGTCATAGTTTCAAGCTTTGAAGAGAACTATCAGATGGTCCTCGCGATTGAGAAGATTCTGGAGGATGGACCACTACCTTTCACGATCAAGTTTGAAGAATCAAAATACACAGACCTCAAGAAAGCAATCTGGGAGGGCGACAAACCGTTTCCAATTCCTGCTCATCACGGTTCATTGATGGTGGTATTTGAGGGGGATGAGGAAGAGATAGAGGAAGGTATCGGAGTAGTTAAAGAAGTCACTGAGATGTATAGAGGAGTCGTCTATGATGATGAGGTTGCTGAACACGAGTGGCATGACCGCTATTATCCAATGAAAATTAAGAAGAAGGGTCCCACTCTCGTTGTGGGTCAAGCTTTTGCTCCACTCGAGAACCTTGCTGCTATTCTAGATGACTTCCAGTTTGAACAGGCATCAGCAAAAGGTGGTATTGATGGTTATGTGAACTCCAAGACTGGAGTAACGATGATGGGTTATTTCCTTGAAGACGAGAGAAGAATGTTTTACATGTTCTCATGGTCTCAGAGCTTTGTGATATTCAAGATAGCTCAGCGTCATGGTGGACATGTTCACTCAACAGGCATCTGGTTTGCAAATTATGCCTCTCAATACTTTGGTAGAAGGAGACTCTCACGAATTAGAGCTGCAAAACTCGAGTGGGATAAGAAGGAGATATCCAATCCGGGTAAGATCTTTGCCTACTGGCTACCTTTCATTCTCAAGATTGGCAAGTATTTCTTATGGATTTTCTACGACCTATTCAGGAATGGTTTTGGACGAATTGCACCAATTCTCTTGAAATGGCTTCAGAATGTTCCGCCATTGAAGTGGGTGTTAAGATGGGGCAGAGCACACAGTCCATGGCCTATGCAATATGGTATTGGTTGCTGTATGGTCGATGGTGCTGCGGGAATTGCTCCGCGATGGGACTTTGAGAGATTTGGGATGTTGCCATTGTTTGGACCAAGACAGACTGATGTACTCTGGATCTCAGGCTCGCTAACAAAGAAGATGGCTCCAAGGCTGAGGCGTATCTATGAGCAAATGCCAGAGCCAAAGTATGTCATTGCTTTCGGTCAGTGCGTTGCATCGGGAGGACTCTTTTGGGAAGGATACAGTCTTGCTACTCCACCTGACAAGATTGTACCTGTGGATGTTTATTTGCCCGGCTGTCCTCCGAAGCCCGCAGACTTCATTCGAGCACATATTATCTTACAGAACAAGATTCGTGCAGGGACAACGCACTGGCAAAAGAAATACGAGAATCAAGATGCTATGGGGATGATGCAATAATGTATATTCGACAAGATAGTGACCCGTACTGCATGCTCTTTCTTGGCTTAGTCATTCTCGCAGCATTCATCTTTAATTTCGTATATCTCGGATTTTTGATGCCTGCAGCCTCACTTGTCATAGCTGGCTCTTTCACTCTTATAGGAGGCATGTCCATTCTCATGGTCTTCTTTCTGATTGGATACTTCAGACCTGAGAAAGGGAAAGGAAAGAACCTAATGATGGCTCTGTCCATCAGTTTTGGTTTCTTTTATGTGGTTTTTATTGATAGGTTTGCTTTTGCGGTACCTGCTGCTGGCGATACTCTATACCTTTCATTCTGGGGATTGGGAGGAGTGATTCTTACGGCCGCTGGATTCGCAATGATGCACAACCAAGAGGAGAGTTATTCCCCAGGTATAATGGATACAAACGCATTGCATTATGGTCCTGAACCAGAGCCTGAGCCTGAAGAAGAATCTGCTTCAGATCCTGAAATAACACCAGTTTCTGAGACCACATCGACAACGGATGAAACTGTCAAGACTCCCACTGATTCATCATCAGATACTGGAGATGAATAGGACTATCTCCTATTCATGAAGCCAATTGTAAGCAGCAAATGCGATTAGAAGTCCGATTCCCATCCACGCGAACAGGATAATTCCCTCAATCAAGGTGTACATCGTAAAGATGAGATACAGATGTATTCCTCCAAGGATACCTGTAAGCATTGTAAGAACAATCCTGCCTGAACGTGTATTGGCTAAGGCGAATCCGAATGCTGATCCCACAAGTAACAATCCGCCCAGAACGAGAACCCAGTAGAAGATTATGTTCACAACAACGATTGGAGTGGTTATGAGTGTCCAAAAGTACGCTCCCAATAGAGCCATTCCAATCAGAAGAGCCAGATAATAGAAGAATGTACCTTCTTCGCCGCGAGCCAATTGAATCACCAACAATCATTAGATATTGTTACGACTTCTTGTTCGTTTCGTCGTGATATATAACTGCTTTGTGTCGTCCAAAAAAAACCCGAAGTGTTTTTATCACGGTACTTTTTCTACCGCGGTAAGTTTCAATGTACATTGTACGGCTAAAACCCATGTCTGGAAATGTTAAGAAACGCAACATTTCTCATATCACTGGGTTACGGACCGGTCATATCAATGACATATTAGCACAGTAGGACCTTGGAGCAAATGACAACGGAAACTCTTGACAAGTCAGATTTTGTAGGTACCTTCAAAAACCGCGATGTTCCGTTCGTTGCTACCAATATAGACTGTACAATCTTTAAACTAGAGGATGGTTTGTTGGCATGATGCAGATTGATGAACGTTTGTTTGTGCAATTCATCCCCGTTTTAATATGGGCAATATTGGCGGTTGTTCTGGTTGTTGTGATGCTCCTCGCATCCTGGGTGCTGCGTCCCCATGTACTTCAAAATTCCGAGAAAACTTCAACATATGAATGTGGAGAAGAACCAGTTGGTCCAGCAAGAATCTCATACCCATACAACTACTTCATCTATACTGTCCTTTTCGTCGTTGTTGATGTCATGGGCGCATTTCTTTGGCTGCTCTCAGCTTCAAACATTCTCTGGACTGATGCCACCAAGTATGTAGTGGTTTGGCAGGTTACTTTGTTTGTGTTAATCATCATTGGCGGGATTGCTTTTGTCATGAAAATGCTCCCCCATGCAGCTCTGGACGGTAAGGAAACGCTTAGGGTCTATCGTAAGGCAAAAGCAGAGAGAGAGCAAGAAACGCATGTTTTAGGAGGTCATTAAGTATGCAAGATGTTGATCCATTTTTGGAATTAATGGAACCCCTTGAGTTCCTCCTGATTGCAGGAATAGTGTTAGTACTCGCATATCTTGCACTTGAGCATAAAGAGATAGTCTATTCTGCATTCTTTTTTGGGTTCATGGCATCATTTGTAGCTGGGTTCTTCCTTCTACTTGAGGCTCCTTTCATCGCCGGTATGCAGATTGCAGTTTACACGGGAGGTATCAGCGCGCTCATCATCTTCGCTGTTCTTCTGCTACCAAGAGCTCAAGACTCGTCTCTTGAAAAGTTCTCACCGCCATTAAAGCGTAAAATCGGACTTTTAATGGCGGCATTAGTCATTATACTCTCAGGTATTCTTGCGTTTATCTTTCCATGGGCAGAGTCATTTGAAAGATCAGTCATCGAAGTTTCAAACAATCTGAACGATCTTGCCATGTGGTTGTGGGCAGACAATGGTATCTATGTCCAAATGATTGCCCTAATCATGATTACATCACTAGTTGGCTCCATTGCTTTGATGAAGATGGATAAAGCTGAGCAACTTGTAGCAATTCAGGCTGAGTTTGGAATTGAAGCGGAACCTGAACTAGAGGAACCTGATTCAAACAACGTCGATGATTCTCATTCCGAATCTCAAGAGGAGGTTGATGGCTAATGGTTCCTCTCTCATGGTATCTTGCCCTATCATTCATGCTGATCGGCTTGGGTGGATACGGTATGATGGTCAAGAGAAACCTCATCCGGATTCTAATAGGGGCTGAGATAATGGGAAATGGAGTCAATATTGCCATCGTTGCTGTATCCCTCTATAGCCCTATATTCACATTCACTGGTCAGGGACTAATTATCCTGATTATCTCGGTAGCGGCCGCGCACACAGCCTTGGCACTTGTATTGATGTTGATGTATAACCGACGTTATGATACTGTTGACCTTGGACAACCAATCGAAATGGAGGGACCTTAACATGTCTGACTCATCTACTATCAGCGCTTCGACCTTTGGAAGACTTGTCATCAACAAAATTCCCGAAGTGTCTTCAAAACCTCTCGAAGGCAACAAAATTGAGCTAGTTGTTCCAGCTAATAAGATTCGAGATGTTGTGACAATTATAGATGAGGAGATAGAAGATGCTCTCCCTGAGTCTGTTTTTGGTGTGGATCTTGAGAATGATCAATACGAACTCATCTACATCTTCTGGTCTCATATCAACCGATTGCTTGTGCAACTGAGAGTATCCCTCCAAGGCGTGAATCCAGAGATTGAAACTACCTGTGACATATTCCCTGGTCTTGAATGGCATGAACGAGAAGTTAGAGAGATGTTTGGTGTGAACATCAAGAATCATCCCGACCCCCGTCTCTTGCTGCTTCCCGACGAATTAGAAGGGGCATATCCTCTTCGTAAAAGATTCCAAACTGATCAAAGCAGACTTGACGAAACTGGCATATCTACACCAAAAGCAAGACCTACATCTGGAGGTGAAGAAAAGTGAGTCCCGACATTCTTGAGGAATCAATGGAAATCTGGTTCGGTCCACAACACGTTTCAGCACATGGCTGGGCCACCAAGTTAACTCTTGTAGGTGACTATGTTGTAGAATGTGACCCTAATGCTGGCTACTTCCATCGTTCTGCAGAGAAAGTCCTTGAGTTCAAAAACTTCAGACAAGGCTCATTAGTGTTAGAAAGAATGTGCATGCTTGAAGCATTCTTAGCCGAATATCCATATGTTGCTGCTGTTGAGAAGATCGCTGAGCTTGAAGTTCCTGAACGTGCGAAAATCATGCGAACCATCATGATGGAGTTATCTCGTCTTCATAGTATCCAATTCTGGTGGGGTCAATTCAATGCTGAACTTGGTTTCTTCACTATGGCATTATGGCCATGGGTTGATCGTGAATACACACTAGACGCTTTTGAAGAGTTAACTGGCTCACGACATACCGTTTCATTCTCAACGCCTGGTGGTGTAAAGTATGACTTCACTGATAAATTCATGAAGCAGCTGAACCGCGCGATTGAACGGTTTGAAGATCGACTTCCCAAATTCAGAGACATGCAGATGGGGAGTCCAACCTTCAGAGCAAGAACTGAAAACATTGGTCTATATGATGTTAAACAGGGTCTCAAATGGGGGTTAAGTGGTCCGCCAATCAAAGCATGTGGTGTCCCTATGGACCTGCGAAAGGATGACCCTGATCGCAATCTGGCTTATGACATGGTTGACTGGGAGGTTCCCATCACGGAAAATCCCGAGCATCCAGGTCAGAGTGATGCACTAGACAGAATGGAGCAGCGATTCAAAGAAGCTGAGGTAGCTGCTGACATCATTAAGCAATTGATCCCTCAAATACCTGAGGGTGACATCATTGACCCGAAGGCGCGGGCAAAAGCAAATAGGCTCCCTGAAGGAGAGGCATATGCTCGAGTTGAGGGTACTCGAGGAATCACCTCGTTGTGGCTCAAGACACAGGACAAAGCGCAGACAGCATACCGGGCAAAAATTCGTGGACCTTGCATTGCATCATATTATGCGCTGAAGGACTTGGTACCTGGTTCAAAGTTTGCAGACTTCATTGTAATATTTGGTAGCTTAGATCCATATCCAGGATGGTGGGATCGTTAATGGGAGGTGTCATGTTGCAGTTCGATTTCTTTGCATGGCTGGCTGGAATTCCTGAGTGGATCTATGGAATCTTTCAATGGATATATGGCATTGTTAGCGGCATTTTCTATTGGGTCTTTAACCTTTTCAGATGGATTTGGGCTGCTATTTTTCTCCCAGACAATTTCATGTTCCTCTTCCGAGCTGTTCTGTTCCCCGGACTGATATTTGTAGTCTTGGCGTTGATTTGGGCAGTTTGGTTCACGAGAAAATTATGGGGTCGCATTCAGGATCGACGAGGTCCTGTACATATGGGTAAATATGGAGGTCTCCAACTCTTTGCAGATGCCATCAAACTAATAGCTAAAGAAACCATCATACCAGATAATGCAAAGCGTTGGATGTTCAGATTCCTACCAGGATTACTTCTAGTTGTGGTTCTCTTGCCCTTCTGCTTTATTCCTTGGGATCTTGACTATTGGTATATTGCTGACCTCTCAGTGAGTCTTGTGTTGGTCTTTGCATTTCTCACTGCGGTACCGGTTGTTGCACTTCTTGCAGGGTGGGTCAGTGGGTCAAAATATTCACTTATTGGGGGATTCAGAGCTGCAAACAACCAATGTGCCGCTGAGATTCCCATGATTATTTCGACGATCGGTCCAGCGTTACTTGCAGGGTCTCTAAGTCTAATGGGAATTGCACGAGCCCAAGAGTCCATCTGGTTTGCAGCATTACTTCCCATTAATCTAGCCACATTCTTAGTAGCTGCAATCGCGTCAGTTGGTATTTTCCCATTCGATGCTCCTGTTGCAGACTCTGAGATTATCTTTGGCTGGAGAACAGAGTTCACTGGAATTTACTTTACACTTACCTATTTTGCAGAATTTGCGGAGCAGATGCTATATTCTGCACTTATTGTTGCTTTGTTCCTCGGAGGTCCAGTCGGACTCCCATTTTTACCAGGTGCTGTTAACTTCATTATCAAGTTCATTATCACATTCTTCTTCTTTGTCTTGGTTAGTTCATCCTTCCAGCGGCTGAGACAAGATCAGATTGTCCATTACTGCTGGAAGTATCTGTTACCTCTTGCGCTCTTGAATGTCATAATCGCAATGCTTGCAATAGTCTATGTTCCTGGACTAGCCGCATTGCTACCTCTGGGAGGTGGATAAGCTATG
>JAEORI010000189.1 GCA_016840965.1 Candidatus Thorarchaeota archaeon
CGGATGGAAATATCCCTCAAGATTTAATCTCTGTAATTTGCGGAGGTTGCCAAGCCAGGTCAAAGGCGCCAGGTTGAGGGCCTGGTTCAGTAGTGATTCGCGAGTTCAAATCTCGCCCTCCGCACCACTTTTACACTTTGGATCCAAAAAACTTGGAGTTAGAAAAAGCAGACCAAGAAAACCAGATGATATGATTACCAAGGTTGTCCACCTTATAAAGCTCCAAGTGTATAATCGAAGGATAAGGACAATTGAAAGGAGTATCCCAAGTTCAACAGCTAGTAGTATTGCAGAATTTCTTGAGAGTTTAAACGAGTCTATTCTACTAATCGATTTCCGAAGATCAAAAGATAGAAGTTGAACTATGCTTGTGATTACAATTGCCCCCATTATTATCGCAGCAACCCAATCAATCTCAACAATACTTTGTGATATTCCGAGAAAACCGATGAAGCTCACGATGGCTGTAACAAGCAGACTGATTTCTCCTATGTAGAACAAATTCAACTGGTGATAGCCCACCTCAGGTTCAATCTCATTAGCCTGTTCAGATGCGGTCTGAGCTGAAAGAATGATTCCAACGAAAACTAGAATTAGTCCTGGAACTGCAGCAATTACTGTGAAGAGAGGGTCAAGAGACCATATCGCTTCTCCCGGATCACCGTGATAGACATTAGTAATGAGATAGTCAAACCTAAGCCCAGTTAAGACTAACCAGAAAAAGCCCCCACCAAAAATGCCGAGAGAAACCAATGCTGGTCCCAAAGGGATTCTTCTCAATTCTAACATCACGCATATATTATACACCTTGTGCTTAATCAAATCTCGCCCTCCGCACCATCCTTTACTCGTAAGACAATCCTCAAATCTATTTGTTAACTTGTTCTTAGTAGGGAAATTAATTCTTGCAAGAATCTCCTATTTCTGATTCCTATGATAAACAAAGGCTCATTAGAATAATCATCCCAGTCCTTTTACTAGGTTTTGTTGCATTTGCCTCACCAATTGCTGTCCTCATAACCACTGAAGAACCACCTCCTTTTCCACTCCCAGGTTGGGAGTCAAGTGTCACGATTTATCTTTGGGCTGCAAGATTTACTTCCGCATTCATACAAACAGAGTATGGTTTTGAAGGAGGGGTCACAAACCTTCATACAATCCCATTTATCATCATGACAGTGCTGTATTTCATAATCCATATTGCTGTAGGCCTGAGAAGAATCCCAGCTAGATACGGTGCAGGAATTGATGTCATGGTCCTCATAGCTTGGGTAACCATCTGTCATTTGATCTATGGCACTCTGCAAGAGTGGTCGCTAATCCAAATGCCAATAATACCAATTGTAGGAGTTGCTATTCTGTTAGTTGTATATGGTAGTCAAGTGTTTCAGCTCTCACCTACCACACCAGCCTCTTCCTTCTATCTATCAGCATCATAGTAGCTGCATCTGTCAAATCTCGCCTTCCGCACCATCTTTTTATGCAACCTGTAATTGTAGCGTCGGATTGTGTCTTCATCACTCGCGTAGCAAACAGCAAAACTGTCCCCACGCAGATAACATGCTTAGTATCTATATCATGGTTTAAATATTGTATACAAATCGTATACAAAATGTTGATGAATATGAGCGCGATTAATGATTTTAAATCGGGCTTATCTATGGCAAAGGGCAAGTTATTGACTTTCTTTCTTGCCATCATAGGCATTTTTGTTGTTCTGGGATTAGTTCTTGCAGTGGTAGTTCTACCAATTGGCTTGGTTGCTTGGATGATGAATCCATCTGCTGATTTCATCACCCGGTGGACTGAAACTTTGACTGCATGGACGCTTCCATTGACATATGGTAGTGCAGAGGTGATTCTCTCCATTTCATTCTTGACGGTTATCCTACCAATCACTGCCATAGGCATCTGGGTGTTAGGTGCATTGTTTGGTATTGCAAAGGAACAGATTGATACAAACGATACTCGCGTGGAACATGCTTTCTCTTGGCTCAAGAAAAGATTTGCACCTCTGATTGGAGGCGGAATTCTTCTCTCGATAATCATTATTCTTCCCGCGTTAATTGTTGGATACATCATAAGCTGGGCATATGGATTTCAGCCAGTTCCCTATCCTATCAATTGGATTGAGGGATTCATTGGATTTGTCTACTTCTTTATCATGTTGAGCTTCTTCTCTCTCTTATGCCCCGCAATCGTTGATGGAATGAGTGCACTTGACGCCATGAGGATGTCTGTTAAGACTGTAAGAGCAAATCTGGGCAGGGTCTTTGGATTTCTACTAATATTTGTCATCATTACCCTCATTCTCTTTGGACCTATAGCCATCTACTCTATGTATTTGGTTTCACTGGGTCTTACGCCTGACCCTTTGACAGATGTTGTCTTTGCAGCACTCACCGCATGGAGTGCCATTGGTGCGTTTATTCTTCTGATCTTTGTACTACCTGCATTAGTCTTTGGTCTCACTCTGATCTATAACTCTTTGAAGACTCAGACTCCTGTTCAAATGAGCTAATAGTGTTTACAAGACATGAGCGTCGTTCCTATACGGCGCTCTTTTCTTCTTTTTTCCTAGACTTCATCTAAATGGGATTTTACCGATACAAAATAAAATTCCAAAACAAGATTGTAAAAGGACCCACCCCAGATGCGGCGAGGCAAAATCGCATCCTTGATACAGGTGGGTCCGAGGGAGGGAGTTGTCTTCTGAAGTATAATGGGACTCGGCAAAGCATTGTGATCCAAGACGTGCATTGTATTGCGAGTCCCTGGTGGAAGGCTTGAATCTTGGATTCATTCATTAATACAAAGAAGTCAATATAAAATCGTCAAGAGAGCATTTGTCACTTTTTTGACCAGCACTTGCAAAATTTCTGCACATTTAATAGTGTCTTGGAACTACGGCAATGTATAAAGGCTAAGATAGCAGGGAGCAGTTTAGACGCCTTGGGAGTGGTTAAGAACGTCATCTCGAAGGATTGCAATAGTTGGAACGGGCAACATGGGTCGAATACATGCACGTATTCTTAGTGACTTAGGAGCTTTAGTGGGCGTAGCTGATACTGATGTTGCAACTGCAGAGCAGGTAGCAAAGGAGCATAACACGATTCCGTTCAATGATTTTGAATCAATGATTGACGAAGCAAAACCAGATGGTGTTGTAATTGCTACACCAACATCAACTCATGCAAGTATAGCCCGAACCATAGCCACAAAATATGAGGGTATCAAGGGAATCCTAATCGAAAAACCTCTAGCTAGCACGCTAAAAGATGGGAAAAAGGTTGCAGAGATAGTAAAGAAACGAAAAATTGTAACCTTAGTTTCTCATTCGGAGATTTACAATCCAATTGTAGGGAGAGCCTTATCCCTTATTAAAACTGATGCGATCGGAAATCCTCAGACCATCATCTATGATAGACGAGGTTTTGTACAACCAGAGAGAATCCCATCGCTTGGTGATGTCTTTGAAGACCTAGGCGTGCATGACTTTGACATTATGGCGAGAATTAGTAACGGACCTGCAAAGCTATTTGCCCAAAGTAACACCGTTGGCGGAATTCATAATAGTGGCGAGATCATGGTCAAGTTTGATTCCGGAACTCAGCACTTTTTCCACCTCTCTAGACAGTATGCTGGACGTCGACGCTACATGGACGTTTCAGGGTCAAAGGGGACTCTTGTTCTTGACTTGTTTGGACAGATAATCAAAGTGCAGCATTTAGACCAAGCACCTGTAGCCAAGGGTGATACAATACAGCTTCCTGAGAGAGGAGCGACGATTAAGGTCTATGGTGAACCAGTACGAGAAGTGCTCAATGACTTTCTGCGATGTATCAAGACAGGTGAAACTCCAAGAGTGAGCATAGATGATGCTCTATGTGCCCTAGAGATTGTTGAGGCTTCAAGACAGAGTGCGGAGTCAGGAGAAGTTGTGGATATCGAGATAAAGGCTAGGAGATAACCTTCCCATTCAGACGAGTTCGTTCTGATGATGTAATCTCAACATCAACGATTGTTCCTGGTTTCAAATCCTTGTGAACAACAACTATCTTGTAGGATTCATTCCTTCCGAGCATGCCTCCTTTAGAACCCTTTTCGGTGATCATGATTGGACCAGACCATCCAACCCATGCTTCATTGGATTCTATAGTAATCTCATTTGCAACCTTTGTCAGAGTCCTGCTGCGGTTCTTCTTCACTGTAGTATCTACTTTTTCATTTGATTGTGAGGCAAGAGTATTAGGCCTGTCGCCGTACTTTGAGATATTGAGAACAGATGGTCTTACACTTTGAATTAATTCAATGGTTTCTTTGAAATCGGTTTCATTTTCACCCGGAAATCCAACTATGATGTCAGTAGCAATTGTTGGGTTCTTGAAACGTTTCCTGACCCTCTCAACGATGTTCACCCAGTCACTAGCAATATACCTACGTTTCATTGTTTTCAGAATCTTATCGCTGCCAGACTGAAGGGGTATGTGAAAGAACTTGAAGAAATGGTCATCTTTCATTGACTCTAGAAGGTCATTGATTGAGCTCATCACTATATTTGGATTGAACATACCGAGGCGAAACTTGTGATTCCCTTCAATGGTAGCTATTGACTGCAGAAGCCCAGTAAGGGTTTCACCAGTGTCACTTCCAAACACTGCAGCATCTTGAGATGTTAATCTAATCTCGCGATATCCAAGATGCACACATCGCTCGATTATTCGATGGATGCCTGAAATGGAATAGCTTCGTACCTTTCCGCGGGCGAATTTCACAGCACAGTATGCACAACTTCCAAGGCAACCTTCACAGATAGGAATAGTACAAATTACACTATCTGGTGGTCCTGCTAACCACTTCAGTTTGTAAGCATTATCAGATTCTATTTGTCGAATTCCTCTCGCGCCATGGAGAATACGCGGAACAATCGATGCCAGTGTATCAATTGACTGAGGACCAAGCAATGCAGCATATTCTGGAATTGCTTGCTCAATCCGATTGGGGGAGATTTTTGGTAGACATCCGGTAACAATGATTGGAATATTATTCTGTCCCAATTCTTCAAGTCTATGAATGATTTTGTCCTCTGTTGGCTCCTTAACACCACATGTATTCAATAGGATCAGCTGGGCTTCACGAATGTCATTCACCCGCTGCCCTTCAATAGCTTCAAGACGTCCTACTATGATGTCAGAGTCTGCTGTGTTTAGCGAGCACCCATACGTTTCAAGATAGTACTTGAGGACCATACTCTCAACACCTAACCGCCTTGGACATGGGGAAGAATGGCAACTTCATCTCCATCTTGAATAACTGTATCAATTCCTCCTAAGGTTTCAACATCCTTCTTGTTAAGCATCACAATCAGATTTCCACTGATAGTATCATTGTGCAATATAAGTTTCCTGAGTTCTTCGCCTCCAATCTCAACGACCCTATTGACAACTTGCCGGACTGTTGAATTGTCAGGAACCTCGATGTCTATGATTTTTTCTCTCAGAAGCCTTCGCACTGGCCCGAATGATTTGAACTTGACTTTCAAATGGTTAACCATTGTAGTTGAAAGCAAGAGGACTATTCAGCCTTTTGATAATACGAAATGACCTCTTCCACAAGAGCATCAACGACAACGATGATCTCCTCAATCTCTTTTCGGCTGGCATTATCATAATGAATACCAACAGTGACAACAGTGGGAATTTCTAGAGCCTTACAGATTTTTTCTGCAGATGTGTTGGCTACAACATAGTCCTTGTGTCCTGGTAGGGTGAGAGTGCTCACGCTTATGGTTGTAGCATCTCGGTAGTGGCTCTTTGTCGGATATGCTGCGGCAACACCACCAACATGGTGTTCATCACCACCATATATAGCGATTAGAAGGTCTCTACCAATCTCTTTTACTTCAAGACTGATATTGTGCCGACCAGCCTTTCTTTCAAATATCATCGCCGTTCTGTTAGCTGAACTTGCCTCTAATATTTTTGGTGCACCACTTGCCTATTCTTTGCTCTCCTCTTTCTGATGCTGCTGGAACATTCTAAATGAGAGTGTCATGGTTTTCGGATGTGCAGATCTATATTCATCCAAAAGCCCAACAGATGTGGTATATGGTGCATTCTTCACTTTTTCAGGGTCTTCGTGAGCTTCTTTCGAGATCGTTTCAAGTGTGGAGATGAAGAAATCAAGCTCTTGGCGAGACTCTGTTTCCGTAGGTTCAATCATCAGAGCCTCAGGAACTATTAGAGGGAAATATACAGTGGGAGCGTGTACGCCAAAGTCAAGCAAACGCTTAGCCACATTCATAGCAGTGACCTCAGTCTTTTTCTTCAGCTCTTCAGCTGAGATGACGCATTCATGCATCCTAGGGGCATCTTGGGAATATGGTAGAGTGAATCCTGGTATATTACGCACGTGATGAGCAACATAATTAGCGTTGAGCACTGCTACCTCAGACGCTCGTTCAAGACCTTCAGCACCCAAGGCATAGATATACGCATAAGCACGAATTAACACGCCAAAGTTACCATAGAAGCTTTTGACCTTCCCAATTGATCGTGGATAGTCATAGTCCAAGTTAAAAGTGCCATTTTCCTTCTTCACAACACGTGGGATTGGGAGAAAATCAATCAACTTCTTAGTGACACCAACCGGACCAGCTCCTGGTCCTCCTCCACCATGTGGTGTTGAGAATGATTTGTGAAGGTTCAAGTGAACGACATCAAAGCCCATATCACCTGGTCTAACCTTGCCCATTATCGCATTGAAGTTAGCACCATCATAATATACCAGTCCACCAGCATCATGCACAATATCTGTGATCTCTTCGATGTCTTTCTCAAAGACACCTATTGTGTTAGGGTTGGTGAGCATAAGACCAGCAGTCTTTGAACCAACAACCTCCTTCAAAGCGTCTAAATCTACTAGCCCTTCCTTACTTGAGGGGATTACAACTACTTTGTATCCAGCCATTGCGGCTGACGCAGGATTTGTGCCATGCGCAGCATCTGGAATGAGCATCTCAGTTCGCTGTTCACAGTTTTCTGTGAAACAACGATGAAACTCACGTATCATCATGACACCAGTCCATTCACCCTGAGCTCCTGCAGCAGGCTGAAGGGTGACAGCATCCATTCCAGTTATCTCACCAAGCCATCTCTCCAACTCCCACATCATCTCAAGAGCACCTTGAGCCATAGAGGTGTCTTGAAGCGGATGCAACCAGGCAAAACCAGCTGTACTGGCAGCCCAATTGTTTTCAGCGGGATTATATTTCATTGTACAGCTACCTAATGGATAGGTGCCAAGGTTCACTGCAAAATTCATCTGGGAGAGCCGAGTATAATGACGAGCAATCCCAGGTTCTGAAACCTCTGGTATTCTTGGTGGTTCCTTTCGGACCATCTTATTTGGGATAACATCTTTAATGCTGCCAACGACTTTTCTTACGTCAGGCTCGGGGGTTGGGAAAACATGTCCCACGATTCCAGGCATGGATCTTTCAAAAATTAGTGGTTCAATCCATTTTGCTTGGCGTACTTTGGTATCATCAAGTCTGTGAAACTTCATTGTGCACCACCTCCATCTGACACAATATGTTCCACAGCTTGTATCAATTCGTCGATGTTTTCTTTGCTGTGTATCTCTGTCACGCAAAATAACATTGATTCTCCTAGTGCGGGGAACTCTTCAGTGAGAATTCTTCCGCCATGGATACCTCTCTCAAGAAGACCTTCATGTACATCTTTGGCTGTGACTCCGTTTTCAAATCGGACTACAAACTCTTTCCAGATTGATTCTCCAATGGCAGGTGCTTTTACCCTTGGAATTTTGTTAAGCATCCTAGCAGTATAATTAGCGTTATAGGTAATGGTTTCTCCCACTTGTTTCAAACCAGTTGGACCAAGAAGTGACATGTAGATTGTCGCAGTTACAGCAGCAAGCGCTTGGTTGGAACAGATGTTGCTCGTAGCTTTTTCTCGACGGATGTGTTGCTCTCTGGGACTTAATGTCAATACGAATCCATCTTCATAGGGCTCTTTTTCTGTTCTTGTCATTCCGACTAATCTGCCAGGCATCTGGTAGATGAGTTTACGATCACTTGTACAACCAAAAATACCAAGCAGAGGACCTCCAAATGTCATAGGAGACCCTAGGTGTTGACCTTCTGCGACAACGATGTCTGCGCCGTAGTTTCCGGGAGGTCGTATGAGTCCTAAAGACAAGACATCGACTCCAGCCACCAG
>JAEORI010000190.1 GCA_016840965.1 Candidatus Thorarchaeota archaeon
AACAATAGAGGATAGCTCCAAGGAATATTCAATTCAGGCATGAAGCTAAAATTCATTCCATATATACTGGCAATCAAAGTAAGAGGGATGAATATTGTAGATATCACTGTTAACACTTTCATTACTTCATTAAGTCTATTGCTGACACTTGAGAGATAAATGTCCATTATTTCTGTAAGTGTTTCTCGATATGTTTCTAGAAGATCATTAACCTGAATCACATGGTCATTGAGGTCTCGGAGATACATTTGAGTTGTTTCTTTAATCAAACTAGTGCCTTCACGAAGTAATCTAGAAGATATGTCTCTGATTGGCCAGATGCTTCTTCTCAACGTGATGATATCTCGTTTCAGAACATGAATCTCTTGTAGCGTTTCATTTGTTGGAACTTCTACAACTTCGTCTTCAAGCACTTCAATTCTTTCACTGATTTCGTCTAGTATTACAAAATAGTGATCGGTGATTAAGTCAAAAAGTGAGTATGCAAGATAATCCGAACTGTCTTTTCTGATTCTTCCAAGATTACTTGAAATCCGACTCTTGATTTGATTAAAGAGAGGTTTTTCAGACTCTTGAAAAGACAAGAGATAATGTTCTCCAAGAAGGAAACTTAATTGCTCTGAAACCAAACTTTTGTCTTCATTATTATACTCAAATGCCCGGAGGATAACAAAGATCGAATCTTGGAGTAATTCTGCCTTGGGATTTTGATGAGTATGAACAATATCTTCAAGAATGAGAGGGTGAATTCCAAAGTTCGACCCAATACTCTGAATTAGCTCGATATCATGAACTCCCTGAACATGAATCCATCGTACTATGTCATTCCGTTGTGATGGGACGCATTCGTCATAAGAGGCTGGCTTTTTTTCATTGAAATCCACTTGGTTGAATTCAATAATTGTAATTATTGGTTCATGGGTCAGCTTCTCTCCAGTATGGAGTAATGTTCCAGGGGGCTGGCCAACCTTTGCTTTATGCCCATCCATTTTTTCATCCTTTTCTTTCAGCACCTACGAACTTATTGATATTCGCATATTACTTAACCCTAGTACTTAATTCATGATTAGATTCCATATCTGAATGATGAAACGTGTATTGATTCTTGGTCCAAGTGGTTCTGGAAAATCGACATTGGGTGAAAGACTCGGTAGAATTCTTCGTGTCCCTATCATACACTTGGATCAGTACTATTGGAAACCGAATTGGATTAACACACCAGAAGAAGAGTGGCGAGTTATAGTTAGGGAATTAATCAGTTCAGACTCGTGGGTCATGGATGGCAACTACACATCCACTCTCAAGATTCGTTCTGCTGCAGCAGATACCATCATTTTTATTGATATTCCTCGAAGACTCTCATATCTCCGTGTAATCTCAAGATTTCTTAGATTTCGCGGTAGAACAAGACCAGATCTTACTGAGAATTGTCCAGAGAAAATTGATTGGGATTTCATCAGATGGATTTGGGACTATCCACACACTCGAAAACCTGTCATTCTAAGATTCTTAGAAAAGTTGAAGCCAACAAAGGATGTAATAGTTCTTCGAGGACAGAATGAGATCGAGATATTCTTAGATTCTATTAGAAGAAGTAAAGATGGTCGGGACGGCCGGATTTGAACCGGCAACAAACGGATCTACAGTCCGTGGCTCTGCCAGATTTCCCAGAGATCGTCGAAACGATACTCCTTTGAGCTACGTCCCGTGCGGTTCGATTGCATCGCTGATAGCAATAAAAGGATTACTCAGCGTCCACATTTATTCTGCAGAAATAGGTAGCGTTCTTTTTCATTCACAGGATGATACGCGTATAAAGGCATTCAAATCATTGAGATATTGAGTTCCAGGTTTCTTTATGGAAAAGAAACTTACTCAGTAATGTTGAAAGGGCTGTAATGCCTGATATACAGATGGAGGTTCAACTCTACTGAAGCGTCCAATAGAGTACACATTTCCGATAGCCAGAGTCAACGCAATAGCTGAGAAAGAGTCAACCGGGTTTGGTAGAAGGCATTACAGACCAGTCTATATTATGCATAAATGGTGGGCACGACGACTTGGTTCAGTATTCAGAACAATCCTTCTTTATTCTCTTGCTGATGAGAGTCTTGATGGATGGAACGGAAAACCAGAGAACCTATGGGAATTTTTTGGTAAAGATGTTAGCTTGAATGGCAAAGTTGTACTCGACCCTATGATGGGGGGTGGAACAACAGTAATCGAAGCGCTCAAGCTAGGATGCAAAATAATTGGAGGGGATATCAATCCTGTATCATGGTTTTTGGTAAAGAAGCAAGTTGATGATATTAATCCTAATCTACTTGTTGAAACTCTTCAAAAACTGGATAATGAATTGGGATCTGAACTCAGGCAATATTATCAGACAAAATGTCCTGAGTGCAAAAGAGTAGCTGAGGCAATCTACTATTTCTATTACAAAGTGGGTCAATGCACCAAATGCGCAAAAGAAGTTCCTCTAATGCGCAATTTCTTCCTTGCTAGGAGTCCTATTGGAAATGGTGATTTCGTCATCTGTCCACAATGCTGGAATATTTTTGTGTCAAAAAATGCCAAAAAAATGACTAAATGCACAAAATGTGATAAAAAATTCATACCAAAGAGTCTTTCATTCTCAGAAGGACGTTCCTACACTTGTTCAGATCCTGAATGTGGTCAGAGCGAAAAAATCGTAAATTTTTCGCGAAATTTCGGTAAATTTGAGGAACAGATGTATGCTATTGAATTCTATTGTAGACATTGCGATATCTCAAAAAACAGGAACCTTGCTAATGGAAGAGGATACAAGAAACCGGATGAGAAAGACAAGGAAATTCTGAAAAACGCACAAGAAGAATTTCAAAAGAAAGCCGGAAGATTACCGATTCCAAACACACCGATTCCAATTGGTGTGGAAACAAAACGAGCACTGAATCATGGGTACAGAAAATTCAGCGACATGTTCAATCCAAGACAACTGTTGAATCTAGGAAAGATATATCGTTGGATATTGGATATTGAAGATTGGAATCTCAAAGAGTTCTTTATTCTAGCATTCTCTAATAGTCTGAAATATAACAATATGTTCGCAAAATATAATGCAACTAGAGGATTTATCACAGATCTCTTTCGAACTCATTCATTCTCTCCTTCAACATCACCTGTGGAGGCAAATTGCTATGATACTACAAAGGGACGAGGTGCATTCACTGCGTTTGTTAATCTTGTAGTGGAAGGAAAGGAATACTGTAGAAATCCTTTCGAACGAATTATTGACGAAGAATCTATGAAAAAAGTTAGATTTCAGAGTAAAAAACCACCAAGATTGGCTCATGATTTCAATAGTTTCGTCAATAACGCAGATGTCATGCTGAGATGTGCATCATCCGAACATCTTGAGATTCCAGATGAAGTTGTGGATGTTATTGTAACAGATCCACCGTATTATGGAAATGTCATGTACTCGGAGTTGTCCAACTTTTTCTATGTCTGGCTAAGAATTGCATTGAAAGATCGATATCAGATGTTCAGAGATTCACTTGTACCAACAGAGGGTGAAACTATTGAGAATCGGTATCAAGGAAAAGGGAAAAACGAATTCATTCGAAGTTTGACTAGAGTATTTACTGAAGCAAATAGAGTACTGTCCAAAGATGGCATTCTTGTTTTCACTTTTCATCATAAGAAACAGGAAGCATGGGGTGCAATACTCAGGACTATTCTTGACTCCGGATTCTATGTGACAATCACGTATCCAGTACGAAGCGAAATGAAAGCATCAACTCACCTTTATGATTTGGAGAATATAGTATACGATATGATTTTTGTTTGTAGAAAAAGAAGAAAAAAGACCATCAGAAAATCGTGGAAATCTATCAAGGAATCAATTGAACATGCAGTCACAAAATCTATAGCTGGTTTAAAGGACAATGGAGAGATGCCAAGCCCTGCAGATACGTATGTGATGGTTCTTGGTAAATGTCTTGAACTTTATTCAAAACACTATCCTGCGGTGATGGATGGAGATAAAGAAGTAAGTCCAGAAGCAGCGGTAGCTTCAATCGAAACATTACTGAGTGGTTTATAATTTTCAATAGACTCGCTATATTTCATTATCGAGAGCTCATTGTTATTCGCTTACCACCCAAACCAATCAGGTTTTAACTTGTCAGGAGAAGATAGTAGCGAGCTTTAATGACCGGCAGAACTTGTCCCACTGAGAGAAATAAGGAGCGGTGTAGTTGTTCTTACCCTGGATGTTCAAGGAAAGGATACTGTTGTGATTGTCTTGATTACCATTGGAAACATCGTGAACTTCCAGGATGTCTATTCCCTCCAGAAGCTGAAAGAACCTATGATAGATCTTTAGAGCACTTCTTAGACGTCTGGAATAAGAAGCTTGGTCGAAAGTAGTTTTTCGATTTGATTTGATATAATGAGTGGCGGGCACGGCAGGATTTGAACCTGCGGCATCCAACTCCGAAGGCTGGCGCCCTATCTATCTCTCAAGAACAATCCATCGCTTTGAGCCCAGACTAGACTACGTGCCCTAAAATTCATCGCTCGT